>OMJJ01000232.1 GCA_900299305.1 bacterium
CTAACACGACATCTGCCCCCCCACAACAGTAGTAGAGATGGCGCACGGCATGACCCACGAGGTCGGTCTGCTCAATAAAGCGCAGGTGGTCTTGGTGATAGCGGCTGTTTTGGAATAGCCCCGGCTGTTGTCCGCGTGCATCCATCATGCTCTGCGCGAGGGTGAGATAGTTCTCGTTTTGGGTGTCGCGGTAGAGTTCTACCAGAGCCATCTCTGCCTCTTCGTGTCCGCAGGTTCCTAGCCGCTTGCCCGGTCCAAAAACGTCGTAGAGGTGGTCAGAGAGTTTACACGCGATAGTGAGGAAGTTGGTCTTGCCTGTTGCTCTGTGGTGCGCTACGGCGGCTTGGATAAGATGCCCCGCACAGTATAGTTCGTGCATATCTTTTAAGTTGGAGAAGCGGTCTTTTTCGCGCTCGAACATATAGTAGGTATTGAGGTAGCCGTTGGGCTGTTGTGCGTCGGCAACCTCTTGTATCACCTCGTCCAGTAGGGTGTCGAGTTCTTCATCGGGGTCGGTGGAGAGGGAGAATGCCGCCGCCTCTGCCCACTTGTAGATGTCGGAATCGTTAAAGAAGATACCCTGAAAATCGCCTTGATACTTGCCAGAGGCGCGGCGGAAGTTATCTATACGCCCGGTAGTCGCGCACTGGTGGTACTGCGCGGGAATGGTGGTAGTGCGGTTTATCACACGACGCGGTTGCCAAAACGTATCGTTTAGAGTGACTTGAGACAGGGGCGCGGGGAGCAGTTTGGCATGAGCAGAGCGGGTTAGGTCGATAATCGGGTCGTGGCGCGTAGGCATGGGGTTCTCCAGTAAAAAGTGTTTAGTTTCTTGCGACGCGAGAGCGGTGGATGTCGTTCATGGTCTCGATAATGAGGGGCGCGTCTTTGGCATTCGGTTCGGAATCGAGGTAGCGTTGGAACCAGTCGAGTGCTTCGGAGTAGCGTTTCTCCTCTAGGCAGAGGTTGCCCAAGTCGCGTAGGTTGGGATACGACTCCGGTATGATAATGAGCAACTGCTTGAGAACTTTTTCCGCTTGGGAGTGTTTTCGGGTCTCTAGGTAGTACCGTTTGAGGTTGTTTAACATACGGTAGAGAAAAATGCGTTTGGGGGTTATCTGTAGATAGGCGGGGTCGTAGGGTATCGGCTCTCCCGCGATTTCAGACATTCGCACAAAGCAGTCTTGCTCACTAAGGATAGCTCCACCGTTGAACGGGTCGATATAGAACTCTTGTTCGGGTGTTTCGTACTTTAGAACGACGTGATAGGGCATTCCTACAGGGAAGATGGGGAGGAAGTTGCGCTGTGCCATGTCGTAGTAGAGGAGTGAGAGGGTGATAGGATTGCCGAGTTTGCGGTCTAGTACCTCATTGAGAAAACTGTTTAGCGGGTCGAAGTAGTCTTGGGTATTTCCCGCAAAGCCCTTCTCGTCGTAGAGATAGCCGTTTATCATGGCGACCTGTTGTTCGGGTGTGTGTGCCGCCCTAAGAATGGGACGAATAGTGCGTCCCATTCTTGCGAGTTGGGTGTTGTAGGCATCTATAGAGAGCGAAGGGTAGTGCGCGGAGGCAATCACCAACGCCGCTCGGCTTAGTTCGAGGTCTTCGTCGGGACGGTTGAGGTAGTAGGTGAGGGCTTGCAGAGCCGCGTCTGCGGGTTGGCTAGAGTTCATACTTCTCTCGTATTAGAGAGGCAACCCTTAGTCTGCAAAGAGCGCGAACAGGCGTACCTCCATATTGGGGCGTTTGGGGAGGGAGAGGCAGGGGCGACTGTTATTCTCTCCAATGTGGTACTGTAGTTCGCTGAGTGTGTCGCTTTTATGAGAGGCGGCTCTTTTCTCTGGCTCTTTAGCGAGTAGGGTTGTCTGATTCTTTGGTTGTTGAGTTGTAAGATAGGTTCGTTTCATTGGATGGGTTTTCCTTCTTGATTACTCCGTAGAGGGTAGTTTAATCTCTGCGGTGCGAACGATACATTCGAGGGTGGTAAGGTATTTCTGAAAAGCCTCTCGCCCATATTCGGTAGGGGAGTAGGTGGTGTGAGGTTTGCGGCGCACAAACTCTTTACGCGCCGTGATGTAGCCGCGCTCCTCTAAAAGAGCGAGGTGTGTGCTGAGGTTTCCATCCGATAGGCTGAGGGTCTCTTTAAGGTATTTGAAATCGACCTCACCGAGCGCAAGCACGGTAGAGAAGATACCGAGGCGTACCTTCTGGTGAATGGTGTCGTCGATAAGTTCTACCGCCTCTAGTGCGGGTAGCCGAAAGGGCGACTGCTCTATTTCTGTTTCTGTGTTGTTCATCTTATTCCAAAACCCCCTTGCTGCGCCTCTTTTTGGTTCTTTTGGGCGATAAGTATGCCGTAGGCGATGTGTAGTACCCCAAACGAGAGTGCCATGCCCACTAGCCCATAGTTGGGAAAAAAGAGCAGGTTTACTGCCCCCATAAGTAAAAAGGTACGCCCTAAGTAAGTGACTTCTCTTTGCGAAAACAGACCTACTGCCGATACCGCTATCCCATAACAGAGCATCCACACCGGGTAGATGTAAGCGAGTAGACCGTGTTGCCAAAAGAAGAGGGTGAGCAGTGTGCCTAAGCCCAAGCCCGGCATACTGGCGAGTACCATCTGCTTTCCTAGCCGCGATACGATATGCTTTCCTACCCCCCGCGCCTTACGCTTGGTAATAAGGTAGTCGTTTAGAAGTGCAAAAGCGACCACTGCCGACCAGATTACTAAAAACGCTTTTGCCCCCGGTTGGAGATGGTAGGTGAGGAGTGTGCCGATAATGGCGGCGGTTCCCGCAAGTATCCCCGATAGCCCAGAGAAGGTGGAGTAGCGTGTGGAACGCTCCATCAGGTCGCGAATAATTCGCAGGTTCTCGCTGGCTTCGGCGGGGTTGGGTTCGCGGGGTTCGCGTAGTAACATCGGGTTGAGACACTCCCTACTGGGTCATGCTTTGCATTTCAAAGTGCTTTGGTTATATTATAATCGGAAACTTACAGATTGTCAAGAGGCATTGGGAGAGTGGTTTTGCTTTGAAAATTTATTTTTACTTCCCTATTGACAAGAGTTTGAAGGTGCGCTATAATGTTTTCAGAGTACTTTGAAAAACAAAGTTAATTGTGTTATAGGAGAACTTCATCTATGGGAGCGTTATTACAAGTAGAGGCGTGGAGGCGAACAAAGCGAACTATTCGCGTGGCACGGGTGGCAGGATTCTGTTTTGGAGTGCGCCGTGCGGTAGAGATGGCACAACAGGCAAGGCAACAACGCACGGGGAACCTGACTACTTTGGGGCAGATTGTCCACAACTCTCAGGTTATCGAGCGGTTGCGCCAACAGGGTATTGAGACCGCAGAGACACTCGAAGCGGTTCCCGCGGGAACGGTCATCTTATCGGCGCATGGGGTTGCCCCGCAGGTACTGCTTTCGGCGAAAGAGCGGGGCTTGGATGTGGTGGATGTGACCTGCCCCTTCGTTACGAAAGTACACCGTACCGCCAAACAACTGATAGAACAGGGCTACCCGCTACTTCTGGTGGGCGACCCCGGACATACCGAAGTGAAAGGAGTGATTGGAACCATTGAAAGCATGGGAGGAAGCGTTCAACTCGTCTCCCGCCCCGACGAGGTATCTGCGCTTGTTTTGGGCAAAAAGGTGGGGATACTCTCGCAGACAACGCAGATGGCGGAGACTTTCACGCAGATTGTGGCGGAGGTCTGTAGGCGCGTTCCCGATGTACGGGCGTGTAACACCATCTGCGGGGCAACCGACGAACTTCAAGAGGCGGCAGTTGCCCTTGCGCGTGAGGTAGATGTGGTACTGGTAATTGGTGGGCGGAAGAGCGCGAATACTCGCCGCCTACGCCAACTGTGTGAAGGGGAGGGAGTTCCCGCCTACCACATCGAAACCGCTGAGGAGATAGAGCCACATTGGATTATCGGGAAGCGAACCATAGGCTTGACGGCAGGGGCATCGACACCAGACTGGGTGATTGAAGAGGTGGCATGTGCCTTGAACTATGGGGAGTTACCAGAAGAGTGGAACCTACAGAATCCGGAGCGATAGAGAGATGGAAGCGACAACAACTTTTAACAAACTACGACCCACGGATGTCCCCATGGAGAGACCGCGCTGGGCATACCTCATACTGATCGCGGTGACGATTGTGGTAGGGCTTGCCTCTCGGAAATACGATTCCTTACTTCCCCCCATTCTCCAGAAGAACGCGGGGGACATTCTTTGGGCGACGACGGCGTTTTGGATTGCGGGGGTGGTGTTTAGGGGAAAGGCAACCCTTCATAACGCTACACTCTGCGTCCTCTTTTCGGTAGGAATCGAGTTTTTGAAGTTCGTACACACCCCTTGGTTAGATGCAGTACGCCGCATTCCGGGAGCCTATTTTGTGTTTGGGCATACCTTCTCGTGGGAGAACATCGTCTGCTATGCGGTGGGGATTGTGCTAGGGGTGGGAATAGAGGCGGCTTGGATGCTCGGCAGTCAGATAGTACAGGAGGAGTAGTGTTATGAAAATTTTTATTGTCAACCCGCCGCATTTGGCGATAGGGAGCCGTATTCCAAAAGAGCAACTGCCTCCCTTGGGGCTACTGTCGGTGGGAGGTTCGCTTATCGACGTGGGGCATGAAGTAGCCCTTTTGGATGCGGAGATTGGGCCCCTCTCCCACGACGAAATTGTGAGGAGGGTGCTTCTGCATCATCCGCAAGTTCTGCTTATCGGGCATTCCGGCTCTACCTCCGCGCACCCTATTGTATCGGAACTCACCAAGCAGTTTCGGGCAGTGTTACCTCACCTGATTATTATTTATGGAGGTGTTTTCCCGACTTATCACTATCGCGAAATACTGGCACAAGAGCCGCAGATAGATGTGGTGGTACGCGGAGAGGGGGAGGCAACTGCCCCCAAACTCCTTGCGGCAATTGAAAATGGAGATACGCTTTATGGTGTAGATGGTATCGCCTTCCGTTGTGAGGGGCAGATTGTGGAGACGCGCCCCGCCGCCATGATACAAGACCTCGATGCCTACCGTGTGGGCTGGGAACTGGTCGATTTGAAACGCTATGGGTATTATGGTGGAAAGCAAGCCGTTGTGATGCAGTTTTCGCGGGGGTGTCCGCACAAGTGCAACTACTGTGGTCAGCGGGGTTTTTGGGCGCGTTGGCGGCATAGAGACCCACAGAAGTTTGCAAAAGAGATTGCTTGGCTTCACAGAACACACGGGGTAGAACTGGTAAACCTTGCCGACGAGAATCCTACCGTCAATAAAGCGGTTTGGAAGGAGTTGTGTGAGGCGATTATCGCGGAAAATGTTCCCGTTACGATTATCGGCTCTACCCGTGCAGATGACATTGTACGAGACGCAGATATTCTTCACCTCTACCGAAAGGCGGGGGTGGAGCGGTGGTTGTTGGGTATCGAGAACACGGACGAGGCGACGCTTCAGAAGGTACGCAAAGGGGGAGCTACCAAAACAGACCGTGAGGCGATTCGGCTACTGCGTCAGCACGGTATTCTCTCTTTGGCGACATGGGTAGCGGACTTTGAGGAGGTAACGGATAGAGATTTCTTTCGCTCTTTGCGCCAACTACTCGCCTACGACCCCGACCAGATAATGGCTCTCTTCGTTACTCCGCACCGCTGGACGGGCTACTTCCGCTTGGCGGCAGATAGAAAAATCATTCAACTCGACCAAAGGCGATGGGACTATAAACATCAGGTACTCGCCACAAAACGGATGTCGCCGTTACGAATTATGTTATGGGTCAAGTTTATCGAACTGGTGTTGCAAGGTCGCCCCAAAGCGATATGGCGTTCGTTTCTACAGCCAGATAGGGCGGCACGGCACGGAATGCGCTGGTTTACACGCATGGGGCGTAAGGTGTTATACACGAGTGCCTAGGGTTTTTTAGGGAGAAGAAGGTACAGAATGGTCCCACAGTACGCGAGTTTTGGGGCGAACCTCAAGACCGACAAGAGATTCCATTGAGTATTCTGCCCCCAAAAAAGGTAAAGGAAGCGGTTACTGCCTTAGTACCCAATACTGGCTCACAAGAAAACTCCTGTGAGCCAGTTGGATGACCTGTATATGAAACGGTTTAGTGTCTTGGGTTTAGTATCTGGTCTACCGTCATTCGGCAGTCGCGCAGGTGTAGAAGGGTCTCGTTGTCTTTCACTTTGGGAAGTGTGGCATCAATCGCCTTGAGTAGCCCCTGCATACCAAAGAGAAACGCGGCGCGGAGTTCACTGGGGGAACTGCTATCGGGTTGGAAGTAGATTTTTACCCGATTGAGGTAACTGCGCTGTAGGTTTCTCTTAAACAGGTCGATGGTGGGGTTCGCCTGTTTCAGTTCGCTCCAGATACCGGATTGGAGTTCCGAAACCATATCGCTGACGCTATAGGCGTTTTTGCCGTTGAGTGCCTGATTATCCATAAGGCGTTGGACACGGGCGGGGGCAAGTAGAATGGAGAGTACCGTGTTCTGGTGTCGCGACATGATGTTTGCCGCTCCACTAGGTGTTATCCGCTTGAGAACGGCAGGAGGTACCAGCTCTTTGGGACGCTCGAAGCCGTACTCTATCAGGTGTTTCATGGCTGCTTGCTGACGTGCTTTGGGAACGGCTACATACATATCCCCACCCTGACCTGCATGGTAGTCGGTCTCCACCACTCCTCCAACAATTGCGATAACATGAATGAGTTCCAGTTGGAACTGTTGCATCAGACCATCGAACATCTCGGAAAGGCGCGTATAGTCTTCGCCATATTTGGTACTGGCGGGAATCAGCAGGTTAGAGACTCTCTTTAGGTTCTGGAAGCCTAGTCGCCCTGCCTCAAGACCGTCGTTGCTAAGGTCTTCAATCTGGATGGTGGGGTCGTCCGAAATGAATACTCCCCCCGTACTTTCACGGCTACCAAAGCGAACCGTTGGGTTTGTCACTTGTCGAATGGCGATGTCGTTGAGTGTCGATTTCTCGTCGTCGGGGGTACGTGCGCTGAGGATAGGTTTGTAACCCCATTCGATGGCGAACAGGTCATAAGGTCCCAACTTAGGAATCAGGCGAACGTTGTCACCGGGCTGTGCCACGTAGTTGAAGCGTCCGTAGTCCATGATAGAGGCTTCGTCTCCCCACTTTTCGGTGAACGCTTTGTTTCGTAGTTGCGCTACGGTGAAGGAGGAACTTGCTTTGTGATTGTGGCGTAGCCCAAGGGTATGCCCTACTTCGTGGCAAACCACATAGCGTAGCAGTTCGCCAGTCAGTTCGAGGGGGAAGGGGAACTTTTGAGCACGTTTGTCTAGCGGACCTACTTGAGAGAAGTACCACTGCTCGTTTAGGCGGAGAATATCGTGCCATACGATGATGTGTGCGGAGAGGATTTCACCGCTACGAGGGTCGTGGACGTGAGGTCCCATTGCGTTCTCAATGGGAATGGGTGCCCATCGAATGACGGAGTAGCGAGAGTCTTCGGGATCCCAAGTGGGGTCTTCTTTTTCAGTGGGCGCGTTTTTGCAGATAATGGCGTTCTTGAAACCAGCCGCCTCAAAAGCAGGTTGCCAGTCCTCTACGGCTTGCTTGATGTAGGAACGATACTCTTCAGGGGTTTCGCGGCTGATGTAGTAGATTATCGGCTTTACGGGTTCAGAGATGGCGGCAGTAGGGTCTTTCTTCTCTAGGCGATACCGTGTAATGTAACTCACTTCGCTAACGCGGTTTTCGTTACGCCCTGCATCAAGGAACTCTTCGGTAAAGTAGCCTACACGCGAGTCGGCAAAGCGACCCATTAGCGGCTTTTCGGGGAGGAGATTGAGGCTATAGTGAAGGGTCGCAGTTCCGCTCCCTCTACCAAACCCACCAGTGGCTACGATACGGGTCTCAATGTTTTGGGGGAACGCCTTAATTCGCTCGATGTAGGAGCGAGTGGGGTCTGCGCCGCCGGGTTGCCCTGCCAGTTCGGAGGGAGGTGCGAAGTAGAGGCGAGTGGCATCGATTACAGGGTTTTTCTCCTTGCTCTCTGTCTCTACATTGAACACTGCGATAATGGGCATTACGTTGGCATCTTGTACGCCTCTCTGTAGTGCTTCCCCTTTTTCTGCCCGCAAATCGAAGTTCATGAGGCGTAGAAAAATCTTGTTTTCGCGGCGAGTAAAGCGGATTACCGCGCTACGTAGGTGTGCGCCGCCATACGCAAAGGTACCTGTAGGAACCTGTGCCGCCTCTACCTGCCAGAACATATCGCGATTAAGTAGGTTACTAGGTATCTCGAACAGAATGCGCTCGTCGATGCGGTGTACCGTAAACACACCCTTGTCGGTTTTTGCCTCTTTGGTGACAACGTCCTCATAGTTCTTCAACTTTTTGGGATCGAAGGGCGCAGGGGGCTTAGGTGCCTGTGTGGCGGGTGGTGCACCTGCGGGGGCGGGCGGTGGTGTCTTTTGGGGGTCGGTAGGGCGCGGAGCCTGCCCCATTGCTTGAGGGGCAAAGTTTAGAAGCGCAACCGACAGTCCCAGTCCGACAACGAGATTTTGGCGGAACAGAATCCTCATGGTTTATCCTCTTTCAGTATTAGGCGAGCCTTGTTTTGTCGGCTCAGGGTAGTAAAAAACGACTGTACTTGCTTGTAGTCGGAAGGAGGAACCCTACCGGATTTCTCCTCCTCCATCTCGGCAAAAAGAACGCTACGCCCATCGTCGGATTTCCGCGTGGTGCGCTGATACGACTGAATGGGCGAACTGATGTTGATGTTGTTGGGAAGTTCCCCTACGGTGAACCCTTTGGGGAGGTTGATTGTCACCTCGACACTGTGCCGCGCAATGTAGTTCTGCACAATAGGGTGGAGACGCGCCTCGCTGGTAAACGGCTGGGTCTGTTGGCTGGTGCTGTTCCCAATGGTGAGGGGAACGAGCATCAGGCTACCGGTCTTCTCGGCATAGTCGTTTATAGACGCTTTGAGGTGGAGTTTGACCGAACCCTCTTTGTCTAGCCCATCGGGAAGTGAATAGGTCTCTAGTTTACCCCCTGCAAGGAATTTTTGAGTTAGTGCGGTCACGAACTCTTTATGGCGGGTAGGAGGAATAGAGCGCAGGGTTGCCCGAATCTGCTGTGCCAGTGCGCCCATCATCTCACAATCGACCTCCGCAACGGCAGTACCTTCTGGAGTTAGGTTGATAGTAGACTTAATCCGCATACCGTTCTCTTCGGGGCGATAGGGTGGTATCACCTTAAACTCTCCTTTGCCCTCGCGTACTATCAAGCCCTCACAACCTCTATCTCCGTCGGGAATATCGCTAAAAGCACAGGTCTCGGCGGTAGCGTCGAGCCAGTACTCCTTGCCGCCTATCTCCGCCCACACAATGCAGTGGTTAAAGGCGTTTAGAGTGGGAAGACCTTTGGAAACGGTGCGCTGGTCGCCGGCTTTTAGTAGAACGGGGTGCGCCTTGATACCCGCCTTATTGAGCATGGTAATCAGCAGTATCGCCTTGTCTTTGCAGTCACCGTAGAGGTTTTTATGAATATCGGTAGCCTTGTGTGGCTTGTATGCCGATAGCCCAAACTCTAGCCCCACATAGCGCGTTTTGTTTGCTACCCAGTCATAAATGGCACGGGTTTTCGCTTCGGGGGTAGTAAGATTGGCGGTTAGTTGCTTGACGGTGCTGTCTATATCGCGGGTAGAGACGATTTGCGGCTCGGCAAGTTTCCAAAACCAGTTCGCTATGTCCTGCCAAGAGCCGATGGAGGTTCCCTCCATCCAGACACGGATTTCATCTATCGGGGGCATAGCAGGTTCAAACTCGATGGGGGCGAGCGATTTGCGCTCCCAAGTGTAGGTCTTCTTGCCCCCCTGTTGGGTCAGTTTCGGCTCTAAGGTGGTGTCGTTATACGATTTCACCTGTAGCGGCTTGTTGGCGGGAAGGGTGAGGGTGTAACGGCTGACCATAACAGGCGAGCGGTCTGAGAAGCCCCAGTACATCCAGTAGTGACCCGGCATAAGTAGAGGGAGCGAGGTCATCTGGAAGGTGTAGTCTATCACACAGCTGTCTTCAATACCCGGCATAGAGAAGCCTACCGCTACCGCATCGTCGTACATCAGGTACTCGTTAAAGGGAGAGGAGACACGGAACTCGGAGGGATTGACCTCTAGTATCTGCCCATTCTTCTTTATAGTACGCGCTTTGAGCACTTTCACCGTCTGGTACGAGGAGTTATAGGGTAGCGATACTTCTGCAAGATGCCGCGCTCGTTCGTTAAACAGCTTGTAGGTTTCGCGGTACTCTCCCACTACGGTTCCGTCAGGCTGTACTGTCACTTTACCTAAATCTAGGAGGCGCACATAGTCGCTATCGGGGTGCTGTTCCGCTTTGGGGGCGGAACGCATAGCACTTTTTAACTCCTCGTCCAACTCTGCGGGTTTGGCAGGAGGAGCGGTAGGGCTTTGTCCGACGGCAGGAGTAATTATAAGGGCAGAGCCGCTCAATACCACTATAGCAAGGCAGTATCGAAACCATTTTCGCATAACGAACTCCATTACAACTCATTATCGGGAACTATTGGGCATATTAAGACAAGATTCCTGCTTCACCAAAATAGGCAGATGTTATGACGACGCAATGGGCAGATGGTAACGGTCAATTTCAAACTGATTGGTGAACGAGAGAAGTAGGCTTCACTCTGTCTTGGCACTCTCCTTCTTTAGGATATGGATAAAGTGGTCGGCGATGCGGCGCGGAGAGCCATCGAAGAGAGGACGTGGTATGAGTGGCATATGGCACTTTATACAGTCGGTTTTAGCATTTACGGGGCAGATTTTAGACTGCATTAGCATCGGCTTAGAGGGGGCAGGGTTGCTTGTGGAGTGGCAACGCAAACACGCTTCAATGTAGGGAGTCGCCTTTTGTGGGGTATCTGCGTGTGGGTCGTGGCAAACAATGCAGGAGAGTTTATCTCCACTTTTCTGGAAGCACTTACTGAGTGAGACTCCGTACCCCTGAAACTTATCGGTGAAGGTTGTATCGAGGTGTTTGGTCTCTACGTCTTTCGCGGTACGATGGCATCTCCCACACGCATCGTTTAGTTTTCCTGCGCCCCAAGTCTCCATTTTTGCCAAGTCGTCCGAAGCCTTGTCTTTGCGGCGCATTGCGTCAATGTGTACCGCTCCCGCCCCATGACACGACTCGCAACGTACTCCTAAAAACTTCTCTTCCGGAAGCAGGGTCTTGTTCGGAACGGTAGAGGTATGGCATCCTAAGCACTGTAGTGCGCCTTCAGGCTTGATGATATTTCCGGGAGCATTAGGGGGTAGCCCTACTTGTCCCGGAGTAACAAACCATTTTCTAAGCGGAGGGTAGTAACTGAGGTGCGCCTCCGCCATCCCTTCTTCACCAACCCCGATAAACGCCATCCCCGACTTTCCAGAGCCAAAAGCGAGGTGCATGGGGCGGCTGGCGGCATTTGCAAGTCCAAAACCATACCCATTCGGCAACTTCTCCCACTGAAACACCGTACCCGCAATATCTCCCGATGTGGGCATATCGCCGTTTAGGCTTGCATCGTTTACGAGGCGAAGGGCATGGGCATGGCGGCTGTTTTGGTGTGCCGCTATCTCCTTTGCATGGCACTCTTTACAGGCGGCATCTCCCACAAAGGCTTGGGCAACCTTTACAGGAGTATTAGAGTTGGAACCGCCTCCCCGATTGTTACAAGCGGTAAGTAGAAGTACCACGCACGGTAGTACCCCAAACGTTAAAAGAGAGCCTATTAGATGGGAAGAGCGCGTTTTCATTACCTGCCTCCTCAGTGGTACATTTCGTGGCTTGGGGTGTCTAGTGCCTCGAAGAGTGCTGGTGCCCCTTTGAAGTGCCACAACTTCTTGGTTTTGTTGTTTACTACCACAAAACTAGGGGTAGAACTGATACCACCATCCCGCGCATCCTGAGCGGATTCCAGTACAATATCTTGTGTACTTTGGGTTCTGGTATCTTTGCGGAACCGTTCTACATTTAGTCCTAAATCTTTCGCTATATCTGCAAAACTCTCCTCCGTAAAGACGGGCATATCGTACATTCCTTGGTGGGCAAACAGTGCGATAACCATCTCCCAGTACTTACCCTGCTTGGCGGCGGCTTCGGAGGCGATTGCCGCGTTGTAGCCCATGCGGTGTATGGGAAGCGGGAAGTGCCTAAACGCATATCGAAACTGCTTGGGATGCTTTGTTACATAGTCTTCTACTTTGGGATAGGTACTTTTGCACGTTTCACACTGAAAGTCTGCAAACTCCACAATGGTAAGCGGGGCGTTGGGGTCGCCTTTAAGGTGGGTTTCGGGGCGGATAACGTGCTGTGCAAACGCCTCTGGATCCTCCTTGGGCTTCTCTGGCGGATTTTGCAAGAAATCTACTATCTTAGGCACATAGGAAAAAATACCCAGTAGCAGAACGGCACTCACCACACCGATTACCAGTTTCTGCTCACTGTCTAGGGTACGCCCCTCTAGCCAGAAATCTTTTGCCGTTACTACACAGAGCAGAGTGATAGTAACCGCGGAAGAGAAGCAGTAGGGGCAAAAACTGTGTAGGGTATAGATAGAGAAGTACTGTAGCGACCACGAAATCAGTACCCCCAACGTTGTGATGCCCCATAGCAAGCCGTTCAAGGGTTTGAGAGCAGAAGGCGCAGGAGCCTCCTCGCCTTCCGAATTGGAGGGGGCAGAGGAAGGTAGAGCCTGTATCCGTTTGTGCCGCACAAGGCAGATGCCTATGATGGTAAGATACATTCCCAAGCCAATCATGGCAGTAGGAATCCCGCCCACTTTGCTATAGGCACTAGAGAGTACGCTTCCGCAACCGCCTATTGCACTGCACCCCAAACTCATATCGGGAGCAAAGTGCTTATAGGTGAGCAGTCCGGCGATACCCGTGCCGATAAGTGCGAGAACGAGCGTAATGATATTGGATAGTTTTCGTGACACGTAGTAGTTCCTTTGTCTATCTAGGGGGCTTGAGAGAGTTTTGCGACCCGCTCCTGCGCGAGTTGGGCGCGTTCTGGATCGTCGTTCTCTTGTGCCAGTTTTAGGAGGCTTTTCCAGAGCGCGAGACTGTTTGGCTCATGCCCAATGCGTATCTGAAGATTATTTACGGTGCGCTGGTAGGCGTTCACCTTCTCAAAGCGTTTTTGGGTGGTATCGCTTTCGGCTTTGCGACCCGCTCTTTCGTAAGCGATACTTAGTTGGTAGAGCGTCTCCGTAGAGTTTGGGCTTAGGCTGAGTGCTTGTTGAAACTGAGCAATGGCGTTATTAAAGTCACCCTGCTTTAAGGCGAGTTGCCCCTGAGCGTAGGGGATAAGTGGCGCGTGTGGAAGCAGGGCAGTCGCTTTTTGCAGTGCTTGGTTGGCTTTGGCGTAGTCTTCGGGGGTGTTTGCAACCCGAATCAGTACGCTAGAGAGCCATACCCATACCTGCCCATTGCTTGCATCTTGCTTCACCGCCTCTTGGTACGCCAAAATTGCGGAGATATTATCACCCTCTTTATCTGCCACATACCCTTTTGCACTGAGATACAGGCTAGAGTTTCGTTGAGCGGCATCTGCTTTTTGGAGAGCGGTTTTTGCTGAATTGAACTGGTGCCGTTCGGCAAAAAGAAACGCTTTTACCGCGTTGGCGCTGCCGTTACTAGGCTGGGTGTTTAGGAGCGCATCTATTCTCTCTTCCGCTTGCGATGTCTTTCCTAGTAGATAGAGCGCATACCCAAGTTGTGCCACTGCCTCCGTGTTCTTAGCGTCCAGTGATACCGCGCCCTCTAAGGCTGTTACCGCGTCTGCAAGGCGGTTTGCCCGTATCAACGCCTCACCCTGCTTTTGGAGGGGAAGGGAGTCCGAGGGAGTTGCTGCCGCCCAACCCGAATAGGAGGTTGCTGCCTCCTCAAACCGCCCCTCACTAATCAGTTTTTCGGTAAGCACCTGAAAAATGGTGGTGTCTTGTGGCGAGGAGATTGAGAGGACGGTAAGGTCGGCGATAGAGGTACGCTTTAACCGCCACATCTTCCCGCTCAGAGTGGCAAAAAGCCACCCTGCTCCTAATACGATAAGGGCTAGGAGAACCGCTATCCCACGCTTCATTGCTTACGCTTAACCAGTGGGTCGGGAACCAGTGTACCACCCTCTTTTAGATAGTAGAACTGTCCTGCCTTGACGTGAGTGAACTCCTGCTTGGTTCCACTTAACCAGTGTACTTCTACCTTCTCTGCTTCGGTCTGTTTGCCTAGCCCAAAGTGGGCGCGAATATCACTGGAAGAGGCGTAACTAGAGGTGTTTCGTATCTCTATCAGTTGGCGTGTACCCCCTGATGTTGCCCATACCAAAGAACCTGCTCCATCCCGTGTGCTTTTGGTTCCTTCTAGGCGTATTGTGATGAAGTTACCCACTGGTTTTACGTTGTGATAGAGGCGAG
>OMJJ01000233.1 GCA_900299305.1 bacterium
ACCGCCATTGCAGAAGGTTTGGCACAGCGCGTTATCTCTGGCGATATTCCCGATACCCTCAAAGACAGGCGTATTGTGGCACTCGACCTTGCGGGGCTAGTGGCAGGAACCAAGTACCGTGGCGAGTTTGAAGAACGCATGAAGCGCGTAATGGAAGAGGTTCGCCGCGCACAAGGAGAGGTTATCCTCTTTATCGACGAACTGCATACCCTTGTGGGGGCAGGAGCCGCAGAGGGTGCAATAGATGCCTCCAACATTATGAAGCCCGCTCTCGCACGAGGCGAGCTACAGTGTGTGGGCGCGACTACCAACGACGAGTTCCGCAAATACATCGAACGCGATGCCGCCCTGCAACGCCGCTTTCAACCCGTAAAAGTCAGTGAACCTACCCCCGAAGAGACCGTAGAGATTCTGCAAGGACTACGAGAACGCTACGAAAATCACCACCGCGTAAAAATTACCGATGAGGCACTAGAGTCGGCGGCAGTTTTGGCACACCGCTACATCACCGATAGGTTCCTACCCGATAAAGCCATCGACCTTATCGACGAAGCATCCAGCCGTGTGAGGTTGCAGTACGCTATGCCCCCGCAAGAGCTGAGGCAAGCAAAACAGAAACTAAAAGCCATCGAACACGAGATTCGCTCTATTGTAAACCATGACCGTTGGAACACTGCCCCCGATAACCTACAAGAGCGCAAAGCCGAACTCGAACAACTTATCGAAGAGTTGGATGTAGACTGGCATAGCAAACGCGAAAGCATGACCCGCACCGTAGGAGAAGACGAAATCGCGGCGATTGTACAGAGTTGGACGGGTATCCCCGTAAAACGTCTTGTAGAGACCGAGAGCAAAAAACTCCTCCGTATGGAAGACGAACTCCATCAGCGGATTATCGGGCAACACGAGGCAATCGGAGCCGTAAGCCGCGCCGTACGACGTGCAAGGTCGGGAATGAAAGACCCCAAACGCCCCATGGGTACGTTCCTCTTCTTGGGTCCCACCGGAACCGGTAAAACCGAACTCGCCCGCGCCCTTGCCGCCTTCCTCTTCGATAACGAACAGAACCTCGTGCGTATCGATATGAGTGAGTACATGGAGCGGTATGCGGTCTCCCGACTGGTGGGCGCACCTCCCGGATATGTGGGCTACGACGAGGGGGGACAACTCACCGAAGCGGTACGGCGTAACCCCTACTCGGTGGTACTACTAGACGAAATAGAGAAGGCACACCCCGAAGTCTTTAATATCCTGCTTCAGATTTCGGAAGATGGTCGCCTTACCGATAGCCAAGGGCGCGTAGTAGACTTCAAAAACACCGTACTCATAATGACGGGTAACATCGGCGCACGCTCTATAAACCCCGACAGAGGTATGGGCATCCGTACCGATAACGAACGCCGAGGGGCAGATGAGACCAAAGCGCAAGAGGCGACCAAAAACCGCGTTATGGACGAGGTGAAAAAGACCTTCCGCCCCGAATTCCTAAACCGTATCGACGAGGTAGTCGTCTTCCAACCCCTTACCCGCGACGAGATACTACAAATCGTAGACATTATGTTGGCGCGTGTAAACAAGCAGGTGCAGATGCAAGGCTACGTCCTAGAGACCTCCCAAGAGGTACGGGAACATCTTGCCGCAGAGGGCTTTGACCCCACACTAGGCGCACGTCCACTACGCCGTGCTGTACAACGCCTGATAGAAGACCCACTTGCAGAAGAGGTGCTACGTGGCACGTTCCGACCCGGCGATACCCTACGCGCAGAGATGGCTGAGGGTAAAGTGGTATTCGGAAAAGCAGAGAAGATTGATGAAGGGCTACCCAGTGATGACCTTCTCATCGACGACTCCGATTTGCCGCCCCTAGATACCCCCTCTGGTATTCTATAAGCAAAGCCACTCGTAAAAAAGCCCCCTTCCGATACTTGCGGAAGGGGGCTTTTACTATTACAGGCAGGTAAGGCTCTACAAGGAGACCCACTGCCGCGACTTTGCAGAATCTTCCACTGCCGCCAGCACGGCTTGGTTCTGGTAGCCATCATAAAAGTCGGGGTTGAAGGGAGTGTTGTTTGCCACCGACTCCAGAAAGTCTTTTACGAGGTTTACAAAGGTATGCTCGTAGCCAATAATGTGCGCTACGGGCCAGTAAGCACTCATATAGGGCATAAAACTCTCTGTGGCTTGGATGGTATGGAAGCCCTGTAGACCCTCTGGGTCATCGGTAACATAGACCTCCATCTCGTTCATGCGCTCTAGGTTGAAAGCGATGGTTCCCTTTTCGCCGTTGATTTCCCAGCGGTTGTAGTTTTTGCGTCCCGGAGCAAGACGGGTCGCCTCGAAGGTTCCCGTTGCGCCGTTCTCGAAGCGGGCAAGAAACGCAGTAACATCGTCTACCGTAACATCGCCTAGTTCCTGAGAGGCAGTAAAGCCCGACAGTCCGCCTTCTGTATCCGCAAGGAGAGGGCGTTTTTTGATAAAGGTCTCCGCCATACCCGAAACCTCTGCAAACTCCGTCCCCATCACAAAACGGGCGGTATCTATCAGGTGAGCATTAAGGTCGCCATGAGAGCCGCTACCCGCAATCGTTTTGTCTAGTCGCCATACCAGCGGCACACTGGGGTCAAGAATCCAGTCTTGAAGGTACGTACCGCGGAAGTGACGGATTTTACCTAGTTTTCCCGATTCGACCATCTGCTTGGCAAGCGCAATAGCGGGGGCTTTGCGGTAGTTGTGACAGATACCGTTTATCAAGCCCGTCTGCTTTGCCATTTCGTAAGAGGCTTTTGCGTCGGGAAGGGTAATCGCCAAAGGCTTCTCACAAAGAACGTGCTTACCCGCCTTCAACGCCTCTACCGAGATAAGAGCATGGGTGTCGTTGGGGGTTCCTATGTCTATAATGTCGATGTCATCGCGTGCAATCACATCTTCCCAACTGGTAGCATACTCCTCCCAACCGAACTGCTCTTGTGCGATTTTTACCTTCTTCTCGCTACGCCCACACAGAACCTTCATAACCGGCTCTACATCGAGGTCAAAGAAGCGTCCCACTTGCCGATAGGCGTTGCTGTGCGCCTTTCCCATAAATTGATAGCCGATAAGGGCTATGTTTAGTTTGCGTTTCGCCATAAGGGTGACTCCCTAATTTTTAGTCTATTTTGGTGGTAACTCTCCCAAAATTCCAAAAGTGATTCTACCCCGAAACTGCCCTCAGAGTGCAACTTTTTGAAATAGATAGCCATACTCAAACTTTCCTTAACAAACCCCCGTATTTTTAGGGGTATAGTTCCTATTGTAATCTACCGAAAACCTGCTAGAACCAACAGGGTTCTTGTCTATTTGTGTTAGCCTGTCCACTCTATACGGAGAAGGCGATGAAGCAGTTTTATCATCTCTGCACTATCTTTTTTGTTATTTTTTCCCTCTGGGGAAGTCGGGAGAGTCTGGTTGCCCTCGACAAAAGCCTCGATTTGCATCAGTGTCGCCTAGATACATGGCGTTCTAAAGAGGGACTTCCCTCTCGTAGCATAGATGCAATAGCACAGACTCCCGATGGCTACCTTTGGCTTGCCTCCCGAAGCGGTTTGGTGCGCTTCGATGGGGTACGCTTTCAGATATACAACTCCTCTAATACCATCGACTTCAAGCGAAGCATGGTACGCTCCCTTACGGTCTCTCCCAAAGGCGAACTGTGGATAGGAACCGATGGCGGCGGCTTCGGACGCTTTGAACCCGGACGATTTACCCCATTTCTGGTAGAGCATGGCAAACCGGGCTGGAGCGAACAGAAAGCCCTCTACTTTGCGTCTGATGGAAGCCTTTGGGTGGGTGGGCGCGGCAGTAATCCCCTTATTCATATTGAAGACAAAAAAACGAGTTTCTATCTTGAGGACGCGAACATCAATGCCATTACTCAGGACAGCAAAGGCAGAATCTGGATAGCGGGAGAGTCACCAACACTCGCGATACAAGAGAAAGATGGTAAATTCCATAACTTTATTGCCAAAGAAGGGTTTCCCAAAGGGGTAGCCGCCACTGCGCTATGGGCAGATAGAGATGGGAGTGTGTGGGTTGGCACAAATGGTGCAGGGCTGTTCCGCTATCAAGACGGCAAGTTTCACAACTACAGCATAAAAGAGGGCATCACTACCCTCATTATAAACACCATTCGGCGTGACCAGAGTGATACCCTTTGGGTAGGTGGGCAAAATGGGCTTTACCGTGAAGAAGAGGGGCATTTTACACGCTACCAAAACCCCGATGGAGCATTCGCACCCAAAGTGGGGGCTATACTGGAAGATAGAGAAGAAAACCTCTGGGTTTGCAACGACACCTACCTTCATCGATTCAACAACACCAAACTGACCCCCATCGACCTAAGCAACGCTACAGGAACCCTGGCGACCAGCGGAGTATGCCATACCGCAGACGGAAGTATATGGGGCTCCAGCAACTTAGGGGTAACACACCTAGAAGACGGCAAGCGAACCAACTACACCACCGCGCAAGGGCTTCCCGAAAACGATATCGCCTCTATCTTTGCAGGGTTCGACAACACCGTTTGGGTTGCTACCAGTAACGGGAGTTATGCCTTTTGGAATGGTAGCTGCTTTGTAACTCTGACACAGAAAAAAAGTGTGTTTCAGATAGGAGTAGACAAAAACGGTTTGGTGGTCGCCGACCAGTCTGGGGACTACTATCGATACCAGAATGGCAAGTTTAACAAACTAAAGTCGAACCTCAAATCGAACTACACATTTGTCTTCTACCGTGACTCGTATGGGCAACTCTGGTGCGCCAACGATGTCGCCTTTGGAAAAGTTGGAGCAGACCGTATTGACTGGATAACGCAGGGTTTGCCTCCCGAAGCCCATGTACTCGGCTTGGCAGAAGGGGGCACACCAGAAGAGATGTGGCTGGCTACCGACAAGGGGTTGGGGCGTTACTGTTTGGGCAAAATCCGAATGTGGGGACGTGAGCACGGGCTACCCGACGACAACCTCTATCAGATACATCTCGACAAAGCCAACAACCTCTGGATAGGCTGTAATGTGGGTATTTTCAGTGTTCCTACTGGCGACCTGCTCAATCCAGAACACCACGCTTTGCGTGTCGCCACCTATGGCACACTACACGGAATTCGGAGTTTCCCTATTGTAATGGGTTCTACCCAAACCAGCGATGGAAGGCTCTGGTTTCGTGGTGAGACCGGCTTGACCATGTTCAACCCGATACGCCTCCCATTCAACAATATCGCCCCGCGTGTTCACTTAGAGAAGGTTGTCTCGGATGGAAAAGAGTATCTAGGGCAGAAGCGAATTACTCTTGCGCCCGGCAAAAACAACCTTGAGATTCACTATACGGGTATCTCGCTAACCCTACCCGAACAGGTTACATTTCGTTACAAACTAGAGGGCTACGACGAAGACTGGGTAACAGCGGACAACCGCCATGTAGCCTACTACACCAATCTACCTCCGGGCAACTACCGATTCTCATTAAAAGCCGCCAACGAGGACGGAGTTTGGAGTATGCCGGTCTCGGATTTGCAGTTTGAACTACGCCCCTTCTTCTATCAAACCTTATGGTTTAAGGTGAGTAGTGTGTTGGTGGGAATAGGGGGAATTTTGGGGATATTTCGCTGGCGTATCCAACGCTTTAAGCGGTACAACCAAATGCTCTCTGCCCGTGTTGCCGAGCGTACACAAGAACTAGCGCAGTCCAACAAAGAGTTGCGTGCTATACACTCCTGCTTAGAGGAGGCGAACGCAGAACTAGAAGCCGCATACGACGAGATGGCAGCGTCGAATAACGAACTGGCTATCTCCAACAGCAAACTAGAGGAGGCAAACCAGAAACTCGCGACCCTCGCAACCACCGATGGGCTTACCGGTTTGCATAACCATCGCGCCTTCCAAGAAAAACTGCGCCACGAACTCGCACTCTCATCCCGCCTTGAATGGTCTTTGGGGCTACTCCTGCTGGATGTAGACTACTTCAAGCAGTATAACGACTCGTTCGGACACCCTGCGGGAGACGAAGTACTACGCACTATCGGGCGGCTCCTAAAAGAGAACGTGCGTGAGATAGACCATGTAGCGCGTTACGGTGGTGAGGAGTTTGCGATTATCCTACCCAACACCGATGCAAAAGCGACCCAAGAGATAGGCGAACGAATCCGTAAGGTGATAGCAGAGTACTCCTTCCCCTATCGCACTATCACCATGAGCGTAGGAGCGGCAGTCATTCATGAAAATAGAATCGATCCAGAAGCACTGGTCGAGTGCGCCGATATGGCTCTGTACGACTCTAAACATAGCGGGCGCAACCGCCTAACTCTCATTGAGGAGCAACCTGCCACGCTCGCCGCATAACAAAAAAACGAAGTAATAAATACCACCCTAATAGCCCTGCACCTTGCGTTTGGTGTAGGGCTATTAGGGTAAAATAGAACCAATATCCCAAAACAGACGCTCGTACCACAGGAGCAACTATGACTACATCCACTCGCCTCTCTATCTTACTTCTCGCTCTCCTCACACTTATCTACTGCCCTGCCTTGTCATTAGGGGCAGAATACCGTAGTAGCAAGGGCTACCGTCTCACCTATCCCGATACATGGAAAATACTCACAAAAGAACAGCAACAGACGGTACAAGATAGAGCAAGCCAGATGCTAAAGAACATCGACCTCAGTAGTGTGGACGTAATGGTGTATCACCCCAATACTGCCCCCCTACAAAACATCAATGTAGTCGTCACTATGGGGGGCATGGTAGCAAACGAAACGAGTGTGCAAGAGGTGCAGTCTAATCTAGGCAATCGCCTCAGTGCCTCCGGAATAACCGTAGAGAACCTAGAAAGCCACCTTACACGGGTAGGCAAATACGATGCGGTATTCGCGTCGTGGGTGGCAGGTGGCCCGGTCTTTGGGGGGCAGAAAATGAGCCAACAGCAGTACTATATCTCGGATGGCTCTCATACCTACATTGTCACCTGCACCGCCGGAGAGGGGAGTGCCGCCGAAGTCAAGCCTACCTTCGACAGTATTCTCAACAGTTTTCAGATGGACGGCTCTCAAGGCGGGATGAACGGGCTTCCAAAGGCGGTTCAGGGGGGTATCATCGGGGCGATTGTTGGAGGATTTATTGGGCTGTTCGCCAAAAAAACACGCAGAAAATAGCCGACTTAGTACCATTCTCAAACCCTACAAAAAAGAACGCCCCTTCCATTAAGGAAAGACGTTCTAGTGAGTGAATACGCTGGGGGACGTGGATTCGAACCACGGTTAACGGCTCCAAAGACCGCTGTCCTGCCGCTGGACGATCCCCCATCAAAACACAAAACTTAGTATACACTTTTGACGGCAATTCGTCAAGATAAGGAACAGACTCTTCTCTCATTCCGTATGAGTAGGAGAGTTAAAATTCTAACCCCAAAGGAGAGATTCCATGAAAGTGATTGTTGCAGGTACGGTTCCCATTAACCCCGAAATGCGCGATGTAGCGGTAAGTGCCATACGAAAATGTGTGGCAGAGACCAAAAAAGAGGCAGGTTGCCGTGCCTACGAGTTTACCGTCGATTTGAACGATGCCAACCTTTTCCACCTATACGAGTTGTGGGACGACGACGCTTCCCTAGAGGCGCACATGAAACTAGCGCATACGGTAGAACTGCTCGCAACCATGCCCACCTTTTTGGGCGGTCAACCGAACATCGGTAAGTACTTTGTATCAGACAGTGGTTCTTTGCTCTAAGGAGAGTGCATGGTAGATAGAGAGCCAACTCCCTCAAAACATACTCCTCCCGCTTCTCCTAACCACAGTGGGTGGACAATTCATGTTGTGAATCTGTTTGGGGTTCCCATTCAGATTCACATCACATTTATTATTCTAATTGCTTTTGTAGCACTTCAAGGTTCCTCTAAAAATGGAGAGCCTCCCTATTTTCGTCTGCTTTTGGTGCTTGCGATGTTTGCCTGCGTACTGTTGCATGAACTGGGACACGCGCTTGTAGCACGACGGCATGGTATCCAAACACGCAGTATCATCCTTACCCCCATCGGAGGAGTAGCAAATTTAGAGAAGATGCCGCGCCCCCGTGAAGAGTTGTGGATTGCTTTGGCAGGACCTGCGGTTAATGTTGCGATTGCGCTACTTATCTATTTGGGAAGCCATTTGGCGAATATCTCCCTAAAGCCCCTTGCAACCGAGACCCCAAACAGCCTTGCGAACTTTACGGCAGATATATTTACCGTCAACATCGTGCTTGCGATATTTAACCTCCTTCCGGTATTTCCGATGGATGGTGGGCGCGTGTTGCGCTCTCTTTTGGCGCACACTATGAGCGAGGTACAGGCGACAATGGTTGCCGCAAGGATTGGTCAGTTTGCGGCAACACTGTTTGGGCTATACGCTTTTGTAACGGGACAGTGGATGCTTATGGTTTTGGCGGTGTTTATCTATATGGCGGGGGGGCAGGAGGCAAACGCATTTCAGACAAAGGAACTCGCGAGTGGACATCTTGTAAAAGAGGCGATGATGCGCGAGTTTCATACGTTGAATACTGGCGATTCGTTGCGGGTTGCATCCGATAGGCTACTTGCGGGAAGCCAACACGATTTCCCTGTGGTGAATGGTACGGAGGTAGTAGGTATCCTATCACGGTCTGCACTTTTGCAGGGGTGGGCGCAGGCAGGGGCGGATGCTTATGTTGCTGAGTTTATGAATCGCTCTTTCCTCACTGTATCGCCCGATATGGCACTAGAGGAGGCTACCCTACAGATACAAGGAGCCGCAACCGACCCGGTTTTGGTAATGGAGGCAGGGAGGTATGGGGAACCCATATTGGTAGGCTTGCTTACGCAAGAGAATCTGCTGGAGTTCTTAATGCTAACTCAACTCCAAAACCGAGCTATTAACCGTCCTTACCCGTAGCCTCTAGTGTTTGCCCAACACGGCTACGAGGATAATTACTACTACGACAACAACTGCTACCACTATTCCAACAGGGAAAGGCTTTTTAACAGGTGGTTTCTCCTCACGTTGGAGGAGGTAGGGGTTGGGTTTTGGGGGTGGAAGTGTGGGGGGATTGTCCGCAGAGGCGGGTTCTCCGAGACCCTTACCGCATTTCCAGCAGGGGTCTTTTTCGGTAACATCTTGGTTTGCGGTTCCACAATGAGGGCAGTGAAGGCGCGACATAACACTCCAAAAATTCTAGTGAGTTCTAAGAATTGCCCTCACCCTGTTTTTATACAAGGTGAGGGCAATCGTGTTATACGGTGAGGGTGGCTTTGCCGGGCTTCCAGTCAGAGGGGCAGAGACCGCCCGTCTGAAGGGCTTGTAGTACGCGGAGGGTCTCGTCGGTGCTACGCCCAATGTTCAGGCTGTTGATAACGGCGTACTGTAGCACACCGTTGGGGTCGATGATAAACAGACCGCGTAGCGCAATTCCCTTGTCTTCGATAAGTACCCCGTAGTCTGCCGCGACCTTCTTGGTGATGTCAGAGGCGAGGGCATACTTCATCTCTCCCAAACCATGATTGTCGCGGGGGGTGTTCATCCAAGCGAGGTGAGAGTATATCGAGTCGATAGAGACACCAAGCACTTCGGTATCTAGGTCGGCAAACTCTTCCATTCTATCCGAGAGCGCGGTAATCTCGGTAGGACAGACAAAGGTAAAGTCGAGGGGGTAGAAGAAGAGAACGAGCCACTTCCCTGCATAGTCTTTTAGCGAGACGTTCGAGCCGACAGTTTTGGCGGTGTCGCCGGGTTTGGCAATGGGCATGGTGAAATCGGGGGCGAGTTCACCGACTTTAGCGCGAGACATAACGTGTGATTTCTCCTAAATCGATTTTTAGTGTATAACAGTGGAACCTCTCTTCAAGATACCCCTTACCCCTCTTACAAGTCAACAGAAGGCGGGAAGCATTTCGGGAGGCTCGTGTCTGTTCCACACTTTTCTACGCAGTTGACCCCTCAAAAATTCCCGTTGCACCGCAATAAAAACGCCTGTAGTGCCTCCTCCCAAGAGGGTAGGGCAGGGTAGCCTTGCAGTTCGAGGGCGAGGTTTCGCATTACAGAGTAGGTGGGGCGTAGGGTAGGGGATTGCCAGTCACAAGCACGAATGGGGCGCACATTCACCCCCTGCACCCCCGCAAATTCGAGGGTCTTTTGCGCCAACTGATACCAAGAGCACTCCCCGTTATTCGAGACGTGGTAGGTTCCGTAGTGGGAAGAGGTGAGCAGAGCAGTAAGTACTTTCGCAAGGTCGTAGGTGTGGGTAGGACTCCCTATCTGGTCAGCGATAACGGTGAGTTCTTTGCGGGTCTGTGCGAGTTCCAACATTCGGCGCGGAAAGTTCATGCCTTGCGCTCCAAAAAGCCACGAGGTGCGTACAATAAAGTGCTTGCGGCAGAGTTCGCGGGTGTGCTTCTCTCCGGCGAGTTTCGATGCTCCGTAGTGATTGAGGGGGTTGGGGGTGTCGTACTCGGTGTAGGGAGTACGCTTTTTGCCGTCGAACACGAAATCGGTACTCACATAGAGGAGGGGGATATTCGCGCCTCCCGCCAAGGTTGCCACGTTCCAAGAGCCGAGGGCATTTACAAGGTAGGCAGTGTCGGGATTGCGTTCGCAGTCGTCCACGTTGGTATGGGCGGCAGAGTGAATCACTGCATCGGGCTGAAACCGCTCGAAACAGGCGGACAGCGACCCAAAATCGACGACATCCACCGAACTCTCGGGGGTCTTGCGGGTTGTGCCTAGCACGGTATGCCCCGTCGCCTCTAGCAGAGGGCAGAGGTCTTTACCCAGTTGTCCATTTGCACCCGTTACCAGTACGCGCATCGGTTCTATTGCCCCCTGTCTGTCTGAGTTATCTGCTTACCTACCCGCTTTGAGGTGTTTAGAGGGCGGTCAAACTTAAAGAGGAAGAGTACCGTTACTAGCCAGATAAGTATGACTACCTGTAGCCCCCTATCTTCACGGAGAGCCTCGTCGGGTGCGCCTCCCCATCCTTTCTGATAGACAAGGTAAAGGTAGCGGCATATCCCATAGATAACCATAGGAACCGTTATCCAGAGGTGTGGAATGTGTTCCTTTGCGGTTCCCGACTCCACACTGTACACCGAGTAGCAGACGATAGTTACCCCCGCAATCATCACCAGTATCTGGTCGAGGAAGGGGAGGCTATAGTCTTCGAGTATCGCTCTATGCTTGTCGGCATTCTCCCCAAGAAGCACTATCTCTTGCCGCCGCTTTCCAAAGCCCAAAAACAGCGCGATTTGAAGCGAAAAGAGGAGGAGCCACTGCGAACTAGGAACGTGGATAATGACTGCCCCCGCAAGGGTTCGTAGCACAAAGCCCCCCGCAAGCGCAAACACATCTACCAGTACAATATGCTTCCCCCGAAAACAGTAGAAAATCTGTAGTATAAGGTAGGCGAGTATCACCACTCCAAACTCCCACCCAATAAGAAAACTGACCGCCGTACATCCCACCATAAGCAGGACGCTTACTACCCTTGCAACGGGGATAGGAAGGTCGCCGGAGGCGATGGGGCGCAAGCACTTTTTGGGGTGCTTGCGGTCTGCCTCTACATCCAGAATATCGTTAAGTAGGTAGACACTTCCTGCCACTAAGCAGAACATCACAAACGCCACCGTCACCATTCCAAGCAGGGCGGGCTGGAAGAGGTTGTTAGAGAAGACGAGGGCGACGTACACAAACAGGTTTTTGGGGGCTTGTTTTAGGCGTAGTGCTTTTATGAGTGCGATTGGCAGGGGCTTTTTAGGCGATTGCGTCATTCGGAAGGGGTTCTCTCTCGGCTATTCAGAATACGTTCGGTCAGGTCGGTGGTAGAGTGTCCGGGTACAAAGGGCAGTATCACAACCATACCCCCATTTTGACACACTACCGCCGTTTCGGGAAGGGTCTCTGCCTGATAATCACCCCCTTTAGTGTGAATATCAGGGCGAATCGCCTCTAAAAAGTGGATAGGGGTCGGGTCATCGAAGAGGGTCACATAGTCCACACAGCGCAGAGCAGAGAGCATTTCGGCGCGTTCGGCTTCGGGTACAAAGGGGCGGGTGGCTCCTTTTAGGCGGCGCGTGCAAGCATCGGTGTTGATACCCACGACTAGCACATCCCCCAGTACACGGGCTTGCTCTAAGTATCTTACATGACCTACATGAAGCACATCGAACACGCCGTTTGTGGTCACGATTTTCTCGCCCTTGCTACGATGCTCCGCAAGTTTTGCGTTTAGTTCCTCCCAAGTAAGCGGTGTCATAACTCCCTTTCGTTACGGATAGAGCGTATCTTGATAGTCGAACCACCAGCGTTGAGTATTGTAGTTCTGCCACGAAGAGAGGTAAGCATCCTGAATACCGTTCTTTTTGTGCAGGTTATCCGTAAGCCCTAGATTGGTGTTTTGTACATTGGTAAACCGCCATGCCCCTCCGCCCAGCTCCGTTAAATACCAGTTGCGCCAACCGTCTGTGCCGTCTTCCCACTGTATGAGGGGCGGGTTGGTCTTGTTGTAGTCTGCCGCGTAGTAGAGTCCGTTTGCCCGATTACAGAGTTTGTACCGTCCGTCACCCGTTCCTTCTACTCTAAACTGCTGGTCATAGCCATTTGCGGCATTAGAGAGTACGTAAGGCTGCCCCCAAACGCTACTGAATCCAGAGAGAGCGACGGCTTGTTGGCTGGATACATTCCTAATACGATACCACCCGCTTATCTGTGTACCCGTGTAGGTCGCGTTTACCTGAAAGGTTGTCACCGATTTGGGGGGCATAGTGTAGGTGAACTTTTTGTTGAGGGTGTTTCCCACATTGTTTTGCCAATAGCGGTTGGCTTGGTCACTGGTAATGGCTGTAACCGCACTGCCTACGCTTGTCCAAAAAGAGAGGTCATGGGTAACGGCTTGAGACTGTGCGCTAGGGTTTACCGTAACAATCACGAGGCGGTTGGCATTAGCATCGAAGGCGGAAACCGAGTTGCTATCGTTGTTGGGAACAAAGACCATTCCGGGACGAATGTAGCGTGTAAACTGCCCAAACAGATAGTACTTGCGGTTCGTTGTTGCACTGGTAGCACGGTTGTTGAGGTCTAAATCAATACATCCCCACCCTCCGCCATTGTCGATGGCTTGCCAGTAGCACCACGCGGTTGGTTTGATAAGTTTAAGGTCTTTGATAATCCGTTGTGCGAGCGTAATGCCCGTTGCGTCACCGTCTCCGTACTCGGATACCCAGAGCCGCTTGCGGTCATTGGAGGCACGCGCATTGAGCCAGTGTTCCGAGCCGCCGCTATAAGTATGGGAGTTTAGGCGTTGTATGTAGTTTTTTGCGGTGCTACGTAGCGCGTCCCAGCCCTTATAGGCTTGGTCGGTGTTGGTTTCGTCGGCGGCACTAACGAGGGTGGCAAGGTTGGCATTTTTCAGTTTCGCGCCCAGTAGTTCGATAATATCGCTCTGCTTTGCCCCCAGAAACCCACACCCCTCCTGCTTAAAGTTCGTTTTCGAGTTCCAGTAGCCCGAAGAGGGTTCGTTCATCGGCGCGAGAGTGTCGAAGGTAATGCCCCATTGCGTCTTGAACTGGTACACCACATCCGTTAGGTACTTCGCGAAGGTTGCATAGTAGGTAGTTTGCAGGTTGTTCCCGCCATCCGTTGCCCCGCGTACCGTTCCGCTAATCGTCATCCAGTAGGGGGGAGAGTTCGAGAACGCCTCAAACTTGTTGACTCCATACGCTTTTGCCTGTTGAAGTACGTAGCGTTGATTGCTGTCTTGTGTCCAGTCATAAGCGGCGTTCGCACCAGAGAGGTAGCCAGGAACTCGCGCCCGATACTCGATATTGCTTAGGGGTTGGCTAGGGTTCTCACCGCCGCCGATGTTGTAGCGCACCACGTTCAGGCGTAGCCCTGTATCGGAGAATATGGACTGTATGAGGTTATCGCGCACCGTGCGCCTAAGAGCCGTCTCATTGTAGCCGCCCACCACGTTCGCCCACCATGCCAACGAGGTTCCCCAACCCTCCCATACCTGCTCACGGATACCGGGGTCGGTTTGGACGGTGTACTGCGCTCTGCTCTCATTACCTTGTACGAGTAACGCGCCTACCAAAAGCATGAGTGTAAATTTAGGAACGGTTTTCATAGCGTGGACTTTCTTATTTTTGTTGCCTACAGGCAGTTACCGCCGAAAGTAGCGCGGGAAAATATCTGTCTCTCCCCAATCCTTTACCAAGTTGGCGGCGACATGGAGGGCAGGGTCTATTTCGCTATCTGCGGGGGCATCTCCCTCCGAACGCTGATTGAACAGCACCACCCAACTCAAACCATCGTGCCGGCGTACCATGAGGGCGAATGTACCGGGGAGGCTTCCTGTGTGCCAGTAGTTCGCTTTTGCGCCTACGGGGCGCACCATCCAGCCACACGCATAGTAGGCGGCACTCGGCGAGCCGTCTGAGTCTAAGCCGACGGGAGGTTTGGGGCGGGCGTACATCGCCTGATTTAGTTCGGAGTTCAGAATCGGGCTATCGGGTGCATCAAGTTTGGCGCAGAACCGCGCCAAATCTACCGCCGAAGCCAACCAGCCCCCATGCGAATCCATCGACTCCAAGCAGAAACCCCCATAACACCAAGGCACTTCCTTCTCACCCGTAGGGAACACGGACTGCGCCGCGCCTAAGTTGGGTTGGTAGTAGGTCACTTCGTCGCGGACTTTGCCAGAGCGTAACGACTTCCCTAAGCGCATTCGGGTAATACCCATAGGGGCGAGTACCGCCTCTTTTACATACTGCTCATACGGCTTGCCCGATACCTGTTCGATAATGCGCCCTAGCACACAGTACCCAAAGTTCGAGTAGACCTCTTTGGTACCGGGAGCGAAATCGAGAGGCTTGCCCATCATATAGCGGATAATGGTATCGGGACTAGCGGGGGCGGGTGCGCCTACCCTCTTTGCAATCGCCGTCGAGTCGAACATAGGGTCGCCCGACTTGTCTCTGTCCCACCCCGCCGTATGCTGTAGCAGGTGAAGCACTGTGATTTTGTGAAGGCGCACATCTACCTGCTGACCCGCCTCTAGTGCGGGCTGGGTATCTAGTAGTAGAAAAGCACGGGCATCCAACGAGATTTTGGCACTCTTCTCTTGAATCAGGCGGAGAGTAGCCAGTGCAGTTATCGGTTTGGAGAGGCTTGCGATACGAAACAGAGAGGTAGCCCGTACTCGCTCCCTCTTTTCGGTATCGGCGTACCCGTAGCCTTGCGCGTAGACCAGTCGCCCATCTTTTACCACTGCCAACGCCCCGCCAGGAATGTTCCGCTTCTCCATAAACTCTATCACGGTCTTATCAAAACTACGGAATCGAGCGTCAGGGGGTTCCGATACGATGTATTTTGTGGGGTTTTCTTGTGCGGATACACCCACACCACACGTTAGCAGGAGAGCAAGAAACAGTGTCTTATGACCTCTTTGCATACCCGCTCCTCCTTTTCAAAACCTAGAGCCGTATCTGCCCATTACCTCGAATGATGGTCTTGTAGGTGGTTAGTTCGGCAATACCCACCGGACCGCGGGCATGGAGTTTTTGGGTGCTGATACCCACCTCTGCCCCTAATCCAAACTCGCCGCCGTCGGTAAAGCGGGTCGAGGCATTTACATAGGCACAGGCGCAGTCTACCTCTTGGACGAATCTCTGCGCGGAATCGTAACACTGTGTAACGATAGCCTCGGAGTGTTTTGTGCCGTACTGATTGATATGCTCGATAGCGGCATCCAACGAAGAGACCACGCGAATCGCGAGGATAGGCGCGAGGAACTCCGTTGCCCAGTCCGCTTCGTCGGCAGGAACAGCAGAAGGCACGATTTTGCGGGTGGTTTCACAACCACGTACCTCTACCCCCGCCGCTTGATACCGAGCGCAAAGCGGCGGCAAAAGGTCTTTCGCGACAGTGGTGTGGACGAGCAGAGTCTCCATCGCGTTGCACACAGAGGGGCGGGAGACTTTCGCATTAAAGGCTATCTCTTCCGCTATTTTGAGGTCGGCAGAAGCGTCTACGTAGGTATGGCAGTTTCCGCCGAGTGCTTTTAGGACGGGGACGGTGGCGTTCTCCATCACCATCTTTTTTAGCCCTTCGCCTCCGCGTGGAATCAGGAGGTCGATATAGCCTTCCGACTTCATAAGGGCGAGCGCGGCACTCCTATCGGTGGTCTCTATAAACTGAACGGAGTGCTGAGGTAGTCCCGCGCACTCCCCTGCTTGCGCCATAATTCGCGCCAGAGCGGTGTTGCTGTGGATAGCCTCCGAGCCACCCCGCAAAATCACCGCGTTA
>OMJJ01000234.1 GCA_900299305.1 bacterium
CTATTTGCCACTAGCAACTTGAGTTAGGTATAATCCTCTTACATCTAAATTCGTTATGAGGAGAGACCGTATTCTATGCCAACGTATGGCTATCAGTGTACCGCGTGTAACCATGAGTTTCAAGTGCGCCAGAAGATGAGTGACGACCCTATTCAGGTTTGCCCAGAGTGTGCGGGGAGTGTGAAGCGTCTGCTGTACCCCGTTGGAGTGGTGTTTAAGGGTACGGGTTGGTACGTTACCGACTACGCAAGCGGAGAGAAAGCCGACAAAGAGAAAGCGGAGAAGAAAGAGGCTACCGCCGATGCCCCCAAAACGGAACCCACAAAGGCAGATGCACCTAAAACCGACACTCCAAAAGCGGAAGCCCCTAAAACTGAGAGCAAGTAACCTATAGCCCCCCTACCCTATCCCTCTACACCGCGCTTCAAAGGCTTCGTCTGGAATAGCAGGGCTTGCGCCTAGGGTACTCAGAGGTTGCTCTAATGTCACCCACGACTTACAGCCCCCGTATTCGGGACGTATAGGGACTTGGTAGGGTGTTGGCAGTTGGTAGATACGCAGTACTACAAGATAGAGTGGGTCGTAAGGGTTGTAGTCGAAACGCTCCTGAATATAGGTGTCGTTCCAGATACACTCGTGGGCGATAGCGCGTACCTGCTCTTCGTTGCGGGCTTGCTGAATAGTGGTGACTACGGCGTAGGTATCAATCTTGATTAGGTTGGGGTCTCGCGGTTTTGCTTGTCTCTCTTCAAGCCGAGTGAGATACTGCGGCTTTAGTAGCCGTGCGTTCTGATGCTCGTAAGTGGGCATTAGGAAAAACTCCTTGTCCTGCATCTCGAACACACCGCCCTCTTCACGTATCCCCCCCTTACGGATTAGCAGTATCTGCTCACCTTTCCGCATGGCTTCACACGCCACTGCCCACTCCTTAAATGCCCTATTGTGTTGCTCTAACATCCTCTAACGTAACTCCTGTAAAAACGGATTGGTTTGGCGTTCTATACCGATGGTCGTTGTATCGCCATGACCGGGATAGACGGGAGTTTCGTCGGGAAGGGTGAGGAGTTGGGTCTTTATAGAGTGCATCAGCGTTTGGAAGGAGCTCTGCGGTAAATCCGTTCTTCCAATACTCCCCTGAAACAGACAGTCCCCCACAATCGCAACCCCCTCTACCAAAAACGTAACGTGACCGGGCGCGTGTCCCGGTGTAAAACGTACCTCTATGGGGGTTTCACCGAGCATGAGGGTCTGCCCCGCTTCCAGAAAGAGGGTCGGTTCTGGCGATGCCTCTGCGTGAAAGCCGAACATCTTTGCTTGGGAAGGAAGGAGGTGGAGTAGCCCCAAATCGTTACGGTGCAGGGCAAGCAGTGCGCCCGATTTCTTTACGAAGTAGGCGTTATTCACCACGTGGTCGAAGTGAGCATGGGTGTTTAGCACGTAGCGCAGAGTGTAGCCTTGCGCCTGTATCTCGTCCCATATTGCCTCCGAGTCGAAAGAGGGGTCTACAAGAGCCGCCTCCTGTGTCACGGTGTCTACAATAAGGTAGGTGTTGTTGTCCATCGGACCGAGGTTGTAGCGAAAAATGGGCATGATTTTGAGTTTACTCTATCCTCTTATTGGCTGATGTTGCGTACAGGTAAGTTGTAGCCCTCATCACCAACCTCTTCTCCCAAGTTTGGGCGAAGAGGCGAATGCACCGTATAGTCAAGTAATAGCCTTTTTGTACAGGCATACCTTTCTGAAAACAAAAGAACCTTACAGCCGCCTCCTCCTTCCCCCAAACTTGGGGGCAAGGATGTCCGAAGGACAGGATGAGGGCTAATACGCTGACTACACCGTAAAGTGAGTAACCCTCTTATCTCAAAGTGATGTGATTGCCCTAACCATTGATACCCCCAAAACACCTACACATCAAAGCCGCGAAGTTGGGTCTCATAGAGTTGGGCATAGTAGCCGCCGCTTGCCATGAGTTCTTTATGAGAACCCATCTCCACGATTTTGCCTTCCTTCATGGCGAGTATTCTATCTGCGTTGATGATAGTGCTGAGTCGGTGTGCGATAACGAGAGTGGTGCGCCCTTTCATCAAGGCATCTAGTGCCTCTTGAACCAGTGCCTCAGAGGAGGCATCTAGGGAGGAGGTGGCTTCATCCAGAATCAGGATACGCGGATTCATCAAAATCGCCCGTGCAATCGCAATGCGTTGCCGCTCTCCACCAGAGAGCCGAATACCCCGCTCTCCTATCACCGTCTCGAACTTTTTATCCATCCCCTCAATAAAGTAGGCGTTTGCAGAGTAGGCGGCGTTCTTGACCTGCTCTTCCGTAGCCTCTCGGTTTCCGTAGGCGATATTGTCACGGAGGGTTCCTGCAAAGAGCCACGTCTCTTGGGGTACGATACCGATTTGGGTACGTAGAGAACTGAGGGTAATATCTTTTATATCTACGCCATCAATACAGATTTTCCCCTGTGTAGGGTCATAGAAGCGAGGTATGAGGTCTACCAGCGTACTTTTACCCGCACCGCTCCGTCCGACCAGTGCCACTACTTCACCGGGCTTTACCTCAAACGAAACATTTTCCAAAACGGGCGGAGTATCGTCGCCATAGCGGAAGGAGACATTCGAAAAAGAGATGTTTCCCTCTATCGGTTTCATGGTCTCGGCATCGGGCTTCTCTTTAATATCCGACTCCACGTCCAGTATCTCGGTGAAGATACGCCGCGCCGCCGCCATTGCCTGAGCGCGTACTGTGATGATACTCCCGATGTTACCTGCCGCCCGTGCCATCTCGTTTAACAAGAAGAGGAAGCGGATAAGTTGACCTTGAGTCATGCCGCCGGGGGGAATGGTGGGCTTGAAAACAGGAGGGTTCTTGACATCGGCATACCGCTTCTGAAATACTGCTGCCTCTTCTCGCTGGAAACGATTGGTGTTATAGACAGCATTGCCCCCCAAGAAAAGGATAAGCGCGATACCAAAAGAGCCGATAAACTCCACCACAGGGCGCAACAACGAACTTTTACGGGCAACGCTCATTACCGTTTGCAGGGTACGCTCGTTCTCCTCACTAAAGCGCGAAATCTCGTGGGGTTCAGCAGAAAACGATTTGATAATGCGTACCCCTGCCACCGTCTCTTCGATAATCGTAGAGACATCGGCGAGTTTGTCTTGTACTAGCCCAGAACTGCGGCGTATGCGCTTCCCAATACGGTCTATTACCACTGCCATAAAGGGGATAAAGATAAGCGACACCATCGCAAGCCGCCAGTTGACCCAAAAGAGTGCGGCAAGGCTAAACACGATGGTCAGTGGAGCGGCAACAATATCCCGTAACGACATGGCGGCGGTCTGAATGGCACTCACATCGTTGGTAAGGGTAGACATTATCGCGCCTGTACGTCTTCGATTGAAAAAGGAGAGCGAGAGGCTATGCAGGTGGGTATAGATTTCGTCGCGGAGGCTAGTGGCGATGCGGTTTGCTACCAGTGATAGCAGGTAGCTCTGCCCAAAGGTAAAACAGCCCTTAACAACAAAGACCACTAGTACCGCCGCACACAAAAAGTTGAGGTGTCCTACCCCATCCACCATCGCATCTATGGCGCGTTCGATAACCCAACCTAGCCCCGCTGTGATTGCCGCCACCATTGCCGAGCAGAGGAGGGCAACAACTAGCGTCTTGCGGTGTGGAATCACGTAGCGGTAAAGACGTTTGCGAATTTCGGGGGTATCTTCTAGGGGTTCTTTGCTCATTTTTTTGCGAGTTCCAAAACGAGTTCGGCGGCTTTTGCAGAGGCACCGGGTTCCCCCAGCGACTCCTTTATCGCTCTTAGTTCTGCTTTCATCTTTTGTCGAACGGTTAGGTCGTTCAGAAGAGGTAGTACCAGTTCGGTAATAGCCTGCGGGTTGGCTTGCTCTTGTATCAGTTCCGCCACAACAGGCTTATCGGCAATGATATTCGGCAGCCCCATAAAGCGCAGTTTTTTGCGGGTTCCGCGTAGCATACTCTCTAGTTCCATAATTTTGGAGCCGCGGTACATAATCACTATAGGGGTCTCAAAAATCGTGGCTTCGAGGGTAGCCGTACCGGAACAGGAGAGCAACACTTGGCTATACGCCATGATGTCGTAAGTGACCCCTTTTGCTAATACGATGGGCGGCAAGCCTTTGTTCCGAGAAAGGTTCTCGTGCAGTGCTTTCGTCTTCTGTTCCTGCTCTAGTTGGTCGGCAGAGACTACTAGCCCTGCGGAAGTGACCAGTTGCGGAATAGGCTGACCGCTCAAGCGTCGAGCAGTACGAGCTACGGGGCGCAGTACTTTGGTCTCTGCCTCGTAGACAAACTCGTGCCAGATGTCGGCGAGCCTATCATGGAACTCGGCATGGTGCGAAAGCCAGTTGCCCAGCATCTCTTGAGAGATAGAGGGCGCGACGCTCATAACAAACTGCGCGTCGGGTACGTGTTCTAAAATGGCTTTGGCGGTCTCTATCAGGGTAGGTACGAGATGAACGACCTCCTGTTTTCGGCTACCGGGCAACAGCCCTATAATCGGTTTATCGGGAGAGAGTCCCAACGAATCCGCAAACTCGTTACGGGACATAGAGGGGCGTACCCGCTCTAGTAGCGGATGCCCTACATAGACAGAGTTCGCCCCCATCGCTTTGTAGCGTTCATGCGCCCATGTAAAGGGTACGGCAAGCACATCGGTTATCTGAGCGAGTTCTGCCCCCTTTGTACCGTGCCTGCGCCAACTGCCGGGCGGAAAATAGTAGCAGACCTTTAGCCCTATCTCCTTACAGTACCGCGCCACCCTTACATTGAACGCACCAAAATCGACTAACACCACCACATCAGGACGACGGTTCTTCAGGTTACGTTTCACCAGCGGCAGTATTTTGAAGAACAGCTTGGGGGCAACTTTAAGGGCTTCGGTAATGCCAATCGCGCCCCATTCGGCACTATCGGCTATCAGTTCCGCCCCTGCCCCCCTCAGCGCATGACTACCCATCCCCCAGAATTCTGCTTTCGGTTCACGCGCTTTTATCTCTAGGGCAAGCGCACCCGCAATAAGGTCGCCCGATAGTTCTCCAGAGAAGATAGCGATATTCACGGGAGACAGTTCCTTTACCTGTGGCTAATGGCTAGAGTTATTTCCGCGCCCCGCATCGCCGTCGCGAGTGCCTTTAATAAACTCGATAAGGTGGTCGAGTTCGGGGCTATGTTCGTACTCGCTCTCGATAACCTCTAGTGCTTGGGAGGTGTTGAGATTCGAGCGGTAGAGCAGTTTGAACGCCTCACGCAGTTCTCCTCGCACTTTAGAGCTGATATTAGCGCGGCGTAGCCCTCGCACGTTCACATCGTACACACGGGCAGGTCTACCATTTGCCAGCATAAAGGGCGGTACGTCTTGAACCACACCAGACAGCCCCCCTATCATGGCAAGGCGACCTATGCGGCAGAACTGATGAATACCCGTTATCCCTCCGATATTGGCTCTATCGTGGATGGTTACGTGTCCGCTTAGTCCGACGTAGGAGGCGAGTACCACGTTGTTCCCTATTTCGCAGTTATGCCCAATGTGAACATACGCCATAAGCATATTATCGTTACCGATGTGGGTGGTTTTACCCTCTCCGCAGGCGCGGTGAATGGTGACATACTCACGGATAATGTTGTTATCGCCGATAACCACGTAACTCTCTTCGCCCTTGAACTTGGTGTCTTGGGGAGGACCTCCTAAATTGGCTCCGCCGTGTACGTGGCAGTTACTCCCTAAAGTGGTGTATGCCTGTACAATCACCTGATGTTCAAGGCGTGTCCCCGCCCCAATGCGTGTGTTCGCGCCCACAATACAGTAGGGACCAATCGTCACACCGTCGTCCAGCACCGCCGTAGGGTCGATAATCGCTGTGGGGTGAATGTTGTTTTTTATCTCTTCAGACACGTTCTACAACTCCTCCCCAGTTTGCGATTCTCGATTCTTGAGGGCGAACATCAGTTCTGCTTCCGCAACCAAATCGCCGTCCACGTGAGCAACGATGGTCACTCTACCTATAGCACGATGTATTTTCAGCAGTTTTGCCTCAATATGGAGGGTATCCCCCGGTACTACAGGCTTGCGGAACCGAACTTTATCCATACCAGCCAAGTAGGGAATCTGGTCTTTGAAGTTGGGAAGTGCCAGCATCATTATCGCGGCGACCTGCGCCATACTCTCTATGATGAGTACGCCCGGCATTACGGGCAGACCGGGAAAGTGACCGGGAAAGAAGGGTTCGTTAAAGGAGACGTTCTTGATGCCCACGACACGCTGTCCCGGCTCAATCTCCAGTACCCTATCTACGAGTAACATGGGAAAACGGTGAGGCAGGTTGTTCAGTATCTGCACCGCGCTCAGTCCGTTGGTTGAATTCTTCATACATACTCCGATTTGTTATTCAGTATCTCTCTGCAAAAGCAGACGTTGGGCAAGGCTCACATTGTAACGGTGTCCCGGACATACCGCCGAAACGCTCATTCTGGGTCGGCAGTTTAGGAGTGCCAAATCGCCAATGAGGTCTAGCATCTTGTGCCTACACCACTCTGCCTCTAGGCGCAGAGGAGTAGAGTAGGTATCGGGCGGCGTAATAATAAGAGCATTATCTAGTGAGCCGCCTTTTGCGAGTCCTGCTTCTAGTAGCCTCTGCACCTCGAAATCGAACGCAAAGGTGCGTGCAGGGGCGATGTGCGCCTCATACTCCTGTGCGGCTTGCGGCGTAAACCTAAATTCGGTATGCGCCCTGCCCTGTTCCCAGCTCGGAAACGCAGTAGTAACCTCTAGGCAATACGCCTCGCTAGGCGTAACGCGCATTACACAGTCGCGCTCTGTAAATGTTAGTTCTGATTGTAGCACAAACTCGGCGATGGTTGCATCCTGCTCACAGACCCCAACCGCCTGAATCGCAGAGACAAAGGGAAGTGCGCTTCCGTCCAAAATCGGAATCTCGACTCCCTCTA
>OMJJ01000235.1 GCA_900299305.1 bacterium
CCGATGCGATGATTACAGGGGGGGCAGAGGCGTGCCTTACTCCATTGGGAATGGCGGGGTTCTGTGCCGCCCGCTCTATGTCTCAGCGCAACGACGAGCCTCAACGTGCTAGCAGACCCTTCGATGCCGAACGTGACGGTTTTGTAATGGGGGAGGGCGCGGGAGCGGTCATTTTGGAGGAACTGGAGTTTGCGAAAGCGCGGGGGGCAAACATCCTTGCCGAGATAGTAGGCTACGGCTTATCGGGAGATGCTTACCACATTACCGCACCTGCACCAGAAGGGGAGGGCGCGGCGCGTTCTATCGCAATGGCTCTTAAAAAAGCGGGGCTTGCCCCTACGGATGTGGACTACATCAACGCGCATGGAACCTCTACAGGGTTGAACGACAAAAACGAGACCGCCGCCGTAAAAGCGGTATTTGGGGAGTACGCCTACCAAGTTCCCATGAGTTCTACGAAGTCCATGACGGGACACCTCATTGGGGCGGCGGGGGCGGTAGAGGCGATATTCTGCGTGTTCACCATGCGCGACTCGATAATCGCACCCACCATCAACTACGAGAACCCCGACCCTGACTGTGACCTTGACTATGTACCAAACACCCCGCGTAAAGCAGATGTTAGTGTCGCGATGTCGAACTCCTTTGGTTTTGGGGGGCATAACGGGACTCTGATACTGAGAAAGTACCAACCGTAAACCGGAAGGTACTTATGTAAAATGGTGTTACGCCCTCGCCCTCATTCTGTCCTTGCAGGACATCTTTCCCCCAATTTTGAGGGAAAGAGAAAGTAGAGAGGTATGCGCGTTATGTGCAAGGTATGCCTGTGCCAAATGGCATAAGCCTTACTACACAGTGCATTCGCCTCTTCGCCCAAACTTGGGAGAAGAGGTTGGTAATGAGGGCTAAAACCTCTCGCACTACATACAGAAGTTTTATAAAAAGAGAGGGAAGGAGATGCCTCCTTCCCTCTCTTACTGTTTTGTCCGTTATTAACCGCCGTAGTTTTCGGGGTCTTTGGGCGAATGGTCGGGGGGCCATCCCGAAGCGGGAATGGTCTTAAATTTGCGCCCATAGTTCACCAGTTTCGCATGACCATCGAAGAAGATAGCATTGAAACCGCGGCTGTGGTTGCCGTTGCTGTTCACACAAGCACCGGAACACCCATCTGCGCCATCCCAACCAAATACACCGCGCTCTGCCATAAAGTAGCGGTTGGCAGGTGCGCTCACCAGTTCACTAGGATTCTCACTGCTGAGGTCAGGACCGGTGGCTTGGTCTTTGAAGGGGTTCCAGTCGGCGCGGAAACTATAAATCCATGCTGGGAACCACTGGTAGGACTGTAGCCCATGTTGTACATTGGCGGGGGATGGGGTACGTACCTTATCCGAGGGGCAGTACCAGATTTGGGTGTTCTTGATGTAGGGACCGATTTGGGCTGTCATTAAACAGCGGTAGAACTGTCCGCCGTAGGCGCAACCACCGAACGGTGCGCCGCCGTCATGGGGGTCGAAGCCTTTCCACCAGCCACCGCAGTCGTTCCAACCTTGGTCGCCGTCAACATCCATATTGACTTCCCAGTTACGAGGACCGGGGTAGGTCCCCATTGCCCATTTTTCATCGTAGTCTTGGGCGTACATTTTGAAGGCAAGACCAATCTGCTTCTCGTTGGAGAGGCAGGAGGTGGTGCGTGCTTGCTCACGAGCCTGAGCAAACACAGGGAAGAGGATTGCGGCGAGAATTGCAATAATTGCAATCACGACGAGTAGTTCAATCAGGGTAAAGCCTGATCTACGTTGGGACATCTCTGTGCTCCTTTTTTTAGTGTGTCAAACGTGTAGTATGAACGGCAGTTTATAGGCACTACACCCTGTTATTAGGGTTTTGTGCCGGGCATTGCCGGGCCCGTGAATTTCCCACCTGTAGCCTTTTTCCACTCATCATCTACCCCGGCGGGCTTTTTAGGTGGCTCACCGCTTGGAGTGACGCTGGCTCCCTTAAAGAAAAAGAAGCCTATAACCACTACCAACACAACCACGATTGCGGCTACTACGGCAGGAGAAACCTGTTGTTTCATTTTAGAACCGTCTCCTGTAGTTCTCTGAATAGAGTATTTTCTACGCAACCCAACAAACTAACATAAACGGACGGAATAGGGTGTCATATACGGCAACTAGTTTTAATGATGTGCATACCGAGGCTCTACCCGCTCCGAAAAGGCTTTTTCGCGTGGTGTGTCTGCCTGTACATCGCGCCACAGTAGCGGGACGGGGTAGGTATAGCAACGCATATCCTTACTACTACTCGATAACAGTGTGTCTAGTGTCTCCACCCCAAACTCTCCTAGCCTAAGAAAATCCGGTTTAGAGGTCGGCATTAGTGGGCGAAAGAGGCGAGTAATCAGAGGCTCGTTATCAAAGCCTGTTACCTGTATTTCGTGCGGGACTGCGATGTTTTTATCGAGCAGTATCTGTATCAGGTGAGCCGCCGCCACATCGTTCCACGCGATAACGGCTGTGGGTCTTGGTGTGAGTGCGAGCAGGCTATCTACAGTGGTAAGATAGTCCGCGTCACGGCTAGAGTGTTTTAAGAGGGTGTCGAATTCGGAGTCGGGCCAGGTAGTGTAGCTATCTGGTACGGGTAGCCTTGCCTCTTCCAATGCCGCTCTCCATCCCCGTGCTCTTTCGTGGATAGATGTATGCAGTTTTTGCGGTGAGGTGTGCATAAAGAGAATATGCTTGTGTCCTCTGGCAATCAACTGCCGTGTCATATCGAAACCAAGCCGAAAATTATCGAATACAACCTGCGAACACCTCCACTCGTCACATACGATGTCTAGGGTAACGATAGGGGCGGGGTTATCCCAGTGCGTGAGGTAGTCGGTCTCTATCTGAGAGCGATACCGCGTAATGGGGTAGAGGATAATACCTCTCGCGCCCGCTTTTAGGTGTTGTTGAACAAGTTCTTGTTCACTCTCTATCTGGTTTTCAGAACTCGCTAGGAGTACATGGTATCCTAACTGCCTTGCTTTACGCTCTACTCCCCGACAAGTGGCGATAATGACGGGAGCATGGAGGTCAGGAACAATAAGGCTTAGGTACTTACTATGAGGCGGTGCAACAGGGCTATCGGAAAGGTAGCCTCCGCTTCCCTGATGAGAGTGTATAACGCCCTCTGCCACCAAACGCGACATGACTCGTACAATCGTAGAGCGGGATACCCCGTAGTGCCGTGCCAAGTCTTCCTGCGTAGGCAGTTTTTTTCCTTCCTGTTTAGAGGCATCTGGTAGCCAATCTGCCTTTATCTTCTCGGCAATGCGTATGTAGGAAGGAGTAGATTTCACGGGTGTTATTGCCAAAAGAGAGCACTCTTGTCGCAGACACTGCCGAAACCTAAGCGATTAGAGGCTCACAAACTTGATAGATGTTGCATTTTAACACATTAGATTTTGCTTGTCAATCCGTTACTGAGAATTTGTTGGACAAATTTGTGATACCATCCCATGAAAACAGAAAACGGCACTATCTTGTAGGACAAGATAGTGCCGCTGGGTATTGGGGCAGTTATAAAGACTA
>OMJJ01000236.1 GCA_900299305.1 bacterium
CCTTTGAAAATGTACTCCACGCAGATGAGTGGGCAAGAGCGCAAGTAAAAGGCTTGTAAGCGTTACAAATAAGAGAAGAGGAGAACGGTTTCTATGCAGTATCTCATATCTGCGTTATACTTTTTGGGGGTACTCAGTGTGCTGGTGATTGCCCACGAATGGGGACACTTTATTGCGGCACGCCTGTGCGGAATGCGCGTAGACGATTTCTCGCTCTTCTTTGGAAAGCGGCTCATTCGTCTTGGCGAGCGTAACGGCACAGAGTACAACATCCGCTCTATTCCTTTTGGGGGCTTTGTAAAAATTGCAGGTATGGAGCCAGATGACATCTCTAATGGGGTCTCTATTCGCACTGCCCTCTCCAAAAAGCGCAAAGATGTAAAGAGCCTGATTGGGCTAGACACCAAAGTACTAGAGTTTATCGACCCCGAAAAAATCTCCGAACAGGTGGACGAAGCCATCTATGCAAGTATCGGTGCAGATAGCCGCCTCACCCCCGAAGGTATTGAGGCGTTGAAACTGCTTGCTATCTCCAAAACGATTACGGCAGAGGAGCAGAAGTACATTGAGGCGGTGCTGGATACCGTAAACTATGTTCCCGACCCCACGCACTACAACAACAAGCCGATTTTGCAACGTGCTACCGTTATCTTTGCGGGTCCCTTTATGAGCCTCCTGTTTGGATACTTGCTGTTTTGCGGAATGGGCGTAACTATGGGGCTACCCACCATAGACAACACCATTCAAGCACTAGGCAAAGATAAGGCAAACAAGCCCCTCCCTGCCGAAAAAGCGGGACTGAAACCCAATGACCGTATCGTGTCTGTAAATGGAACACCTATCAACGATGGTGAGCAACTGATAGAGTTAATTCATAACAGCACCGAAAAGACTCCTCTCAACCTCCTTGTAAAGCGCGGTGAGAGCGAAATTCCCTTCACCGTTACCCCCTATGTAGACGTGATAGAGGGTAAATCTATTGGGCGATTGGGTTTTGTACCGGGAAGCACTTGGAAACGCTACGGACTTGTGGATTCGTTGGGTAAGGGAACCAATATGATGGTGGCGCAGGTGGTAGGCATCACTCAGATATTCAAAAAGCCCAAAGAGATAAAGGACAACGTAGGGGGGCCCATCGCTATCGCGGGAATCATTCACGAGGGAGGTCGGCGCGGCTTCAACCATATCGTGCTTACGGCGGCACTCCTTAGTGTGAGTTTGGGTGTGATAAATCTGTTCCCTGTTCCCATACTAGACGGAGGTCATCTCCTCCTTTTGGCGATTGAAGGGATACGGCGGCGCAAACTCTCTAGTAACGGTATCTATGTTGCACAGATGTTTGGGGTGCTGGTAATAGGAATGTTGTTCGTCTTTGTGATGTATAACGACCTTTCACGTGTTTTTGGCCCTAAGCACTAAAACAACCCATGTTTGAGGAGTAGTAGGGAAGGCTTGACGGATAAGCCTTCCCTATGGCTTATCTCCTCTTTTGAAAAACTACGCAAGGAAGTGCGCTATGAGTTTGGACTGGCTAGCAAAACCGGAGACTTGGATTGGTCTGCTTACCCTTACCGCCCTAGAGATTGTGCTAGGGGTAGATAACATCATCTTTATCGCTATCATCTCTGGGAAACTGCCCCCTGCGGAGCAAGATAGAGGGCGCAAACTAGGACTTATTCTTGCCCTCATTCCCCGTATTCTGTTTCTGTTGGCTATCGGCTGGATACTCTCGTTGCAAAAGCCGATTTTTTTTGGAAGAACGGGGCAGGATTTTGTTCTGATTGCGGGAGGGCTGTTCCTGATTTTTAAGAGTGTAAAGGAGATACACGAAAAACTAGAGCAAGCCGAGGAAAAGCAGAGCGTTGCAAAAGGACACGCCAACTTCCAAGCGGTGATTATGCAGATAATCGGCATCAACTTCGTCTTCTCTATCGACTCGGTGGTAACTGCTATCGGCATGGTAAAGCAGGTAGAGATTATGATTTTAGCGGTAATTGCCTCTACCTTTTTTATGATAGGTTTCGCGGGTCCCGTTGGGCATTTTGTAGAGAAGCATCCCACAATCAAGATGCTCGCCCTCTCGTTTCTTTTGCTCATTGGGGCAAATCTTATTGCGGAGGGTTTTGGGGTTCATGTTCCTAAAGGGTACTCCTATTTCGCAATGGGTTTTGCGGTATTTGTAGAGATGCTAAACCTGAAAATGACGCATAGAGCAAAACATCCCGTGCATCTCTTGAATACACCGGAGATAGATGAGGCAGGTTTGGAGGAGAGGAAAGAGATTTAGTCTGTTATCAGTTTTGCTTCATCGGTGGTTGGTTTTAGCACGTCCCGTAGTAACCCCACTAGCCACCCAATACAGAAGAGCCAAAGAGGTAAGAAGTTTAGTGCTGCCATACGAAGATGGTAGGGCTTCATATTGGTTGCCCAAAATAGAGGGCTATGAAACTGATGAATGTAGTTGAAGTACTCTCCGTTATAGGGGGTACAGAGATACATAACACCCACGCAGAGGGTGGCTACAACGGTAAATAGCCTTGCGCGTGAGAAGTCGCTGATAAGTGCAAGAGCAAGTATCCACGCACAGTACTGAGGTCCCATACCCGAAGTAAACACATAGAAGGTAAGAATTCCCAAACAGGCACACTGCCCCACGCTCCCCCGTTTCCATGTCTTTGCCGTAACGATTAGCCATGCCGAAATAAGCAGGTAGAACACGATTCGCGACCACAACTTCCCCGCGTCTTCGGAAAGCAGGTTATTGAGGGCGGTAAGCCCCCACATCCCCGAACGCCCCCGATACCCCAATACATGATGCGAGATAGCGTCCGGCGCAAAATGGTATAAAACTCCCACACTTATCACGGTAGGAAGCACCGCAATAGCGGTAAATACTATCTTTTGCTTTGCCGTCTCTGCCCTGCTGAGGAAAGCCGGAAGGAGAATCAAGGGCCATGTCTTCGCAAGCCCACCCAAGCAGAGCCACCATGCCGATTTCACCGAGACCGTATTGGAGCGGGTTGCCTGTATTACGGCAAGAAGTGCAAACAGGGAGGGAAGCGACTCGAACTGCCCTTGCAGGGTACAGGTAGCAATCGCAATAGGGTTTAGGGCATACCACAGGGAGAGTTTGAAGGCAGTAGCGGGTCGCTCTTCCTTCTCGAAAAACCATGCGTAGAGAACGAGGGAGATAGTGGTATCCGCAAGGATAGGAACTATCTTTACAAGAATATACTCCGGAATATTGGTTAGGTTTTGAAAATACCCCATAAACCAGAGGATAGTGGGCCACAAGGGGGGCCAGTTTAGTTTGCCTGTGTAGTAGGGGTTGTGTTCCATCGTAAACTCGTGGAGTACCTGCCTCCACGCATCTACATCAAACGACCCATATACCCAATAGGCAAGCACAAAGCGCACCAGGAGGCAGAGCAATAACAGGGCTACAAAGTAGCCTCTGCTCCCACCTTGAAAGATTCCCTTACGGGGGGGCGCAAGGGAATCTTCTGTGACCTCTGAGGTTGTAATATCCATACTCTCCTCAACGGGTGCTACAAGTGCCAAAAGGCTTTTTGGGCTGGCTTCGCTTTACCCCCAACTAGAGTGGAAAACACCTTCCTTATCGGTGCGCTCGTAGGTATGTGCGCCGAAGAGGTCGCGCTGTGCCTGTATCAGATTGGCGGGAAGCCATGCACGGCGGTAGGCATCGTAGTAGGCGAGCGAAGAGGCGAACGCCGGAATGGGGATACCACACTCCACCGCAACCTTAATCACAGTACGCCAACCCTCTTGTGCTTGCGCTACGGCATCGCGGAAGTAGGGGGCAAGGAGTAGGTTTTGTAGGTCGGGTTGGGTGTCGTAAGCCTCTTTGATACGGTTTAGGAAACGGGCGCGGATAATACACCCTCCCCGCCATATCGTCGCAATCTCTCCCGGATTCAAGTGCCAACCGTATTCAGTAGCGGCAGAGTCCATCTGCGCGAAGCCCTGTGCATACGCAACCACCTTCGAGGCATAGAGCGCATCCCGCACTGCTTGAACAAAAGCGGATTTGTCGCCGTTATAGGTTCCGCTGGGGCCTGCCAACTGCGGTGCGGCGGCGACTCGTTGGTCTTTTAGTGCGGAGAGGAAGCGGGCAAATACTGCCTCTGTAATACCCGTAACAGGTACTCCCAAGTCGAGAGCGGACTGAGATGTCCACTTACCCGTCCCTTTTTGCCCCGCTTTGTCCAGTACATAGTCCACCAAGTGTCCCCCTGTATCGGGGTCTTTGGTTTGGAAAATCTGCGCGGTAATCTCGATAAGAAACGAGTCGAGGTCACCCTGATTCCACTCAGTGAAGACCTCTCCAATCTCTTCATTGCTCAGTCCAGCCGCGTTTTTGAGTAGGTCATAAGCCTCTGCAATCAGTTGCATATCGGCGTACTCAATCCCGTTATGCACCATCTTAACGTAGTGACCAGAGCCGCCCTCTCCGATATAGGTACAGCAGGCTTCGCCGTCTACCTGCGCGGAGATGGTTGTGAGAATATCTTTTACGCGCTCATAGCCCTCTACGCTACCGCCCGGCATAATGCTGGGTCCCTTGAGTGCGCCCTCTTCTCCTCCCGATACCCCAGTACCGATAAACAGAAAGCCCTCTGCGGTCAACTGCTTTAGGCGACGCTCGGTATCGGTAAAGAGGGAGTTACCGCCGTCGATGATAAGGTCGCCGGGGCTAAGATGGGGTTTGAGTGCGTCTATTACGTCATCAACGGGCTTTCCCGCCTTCACCATAATAATAATGGCGCGGGGGGCTTCTAGTGCCGCTACAAACGAGGCGATGTCGGTGCTACCTGTAAAATCGCCTTCGTGTCCGAACTCTTTCAGAAACTGCTCTGTTTTCTCTGCGCTACGATTATGCACGGCGATAGGGAAGCCCTTGTGCGCTACGTTTCGCGCCAAGTTCTGTCCCATTACCGCCAAGCCTGTCAAACCAAAATGGGGTCTACTCACGTAAAAAGGTTCCTTTCCTGTTCTTACTACTAAAATATAGAAGGGTAGACAACAGGTTACCCCGTACTTGCCCTCTCTGTAAACCCCAATAGGTAAAAGGAGGTTATGCACTCTTCCCTGAAAACTCTACGACCCCCTAAAGTTGTTATTTAGTGGCAAGATTCCCAAAACTTGCTCTATAATAGAAGGGTAAGTTGTAGTATCTAGGGTTGCTATCAATAAACCACCTAAAATTGAGGAGTTCGTTTTATGAAATTGCAGACACGTTTTATCCAAGTAGCCTTTGCCCTCGTCGGTATGGGGTTACTGGTATCTTCGGGGGTTCATGCCCAAAATCGTCAGGTGCGCTCTTGGGGGTATGGGCTTACTGGGCAGATAGGAGATGGGAACGCTCTAAACACCAGTACCCCCACCATGGCTACAGGGCTTTCTAATGTATTGCAGATGGCGGCAGGTAGCGACCACTCTCTTGCCCTCAAGACAAATGGAACCGTTTGGGCATGGGGAAGTAACCAGTACGGACAGTTAGGAAATGGGAGTGGTACCCCCAGCACCACTCCCATTCAAGTACCGGGACTTACCAGTGTGGTTCAAGTCGCTGCGGGGTACTACCACTCTTTTGCTGTAAAATCCGATGGAACCGTATGGGCTTGGGGATATAATGGAGGGGGGCAGTTGGGAAATGGAACTGTACTCAACAGCACGACTCCCATACAGGCGATAGGGGTTTCTGGTGCAACTCAAGTAGCCGCAGGATATGCCCACTCTCTCGCCCTCAAATCAGATGGAACTATCTACTCATGGGGTGTCAACGCAGAAGGTGAGTTGGGAGATGGAACTAACACTGATAGAAGTATCGCAGTTCAAGTGTCTGGTATTAACAGTGCCACCCAAATCGTAACTAAACACGCCCACTCTCTCGCTCTTAAATCGGATGGTACGTGTGGACATGGGGTTACAACGCATTAGGACAGTTGGGTGATAACACCGTTGCTAACCGAAACGCACCCGTTCAGGCGATAGGGCTTACCAATGTAGTACAGGTTGCGGGAGGGCAGTACCACTCTCTCGCCCTTAAATCGGATGGGACGGCGTATGCTTGGGGCTACAATGGATATGGGCAGTTGGGAGATGGAACCGTTATTGACCACTTCACTCCTACCCCCGTATCGGGCTTCCATGAGATAACCGCTATCGCCTCCGGCTACTTCCACTCTCTTGCGATGTACCGTATTCCTATCGTATATATGTCTAACCTTACCCTCCAGTACGGACAGCGTAGGCGGCTTATTGCAAGGCTCTACAACACGGTACTTAGCACCGATATCATTGGCGCGAACGTCACCTTCTCCATAGATGGCACGGTAGTCGGGTCTGCTACTAGCGCAAGTAACGGAAGCGGAAACGCCTACGCACAAATCAACCCCTATACCCTTGACGATAACCTGAGCGTAGGAACGCATACCCTTACGGCGACCTATGACGGGAACAACGGTGTTGACCTTCCGAACTCTATTACTACCACGCTTACCGTTCAGCAGACACCTTCTAATCTTTCGGGAATTAACGCATCGGGACCGGTAGGTGACCTCATTCTCCTCCGTGCACGCCTCTCACGTACCACCGACCTTGGTTTGCTCGCTGGGCAGTTTGTTGCCTTCTTTATAGACGGTAACTTTGTAGGAGCAACGGCAACAGACACGGGAGGTATCGCCGCTCTCAACTACGAAATACCGGCGATAGGTGCAGGAACCCATACCCTTACTATGAAGTATAAAGGGTCATCCAGATATACCCCTGCAAACAGTTCTGCCACCCTTACGGTAGCCGCCGCAGACACCAATCTCGCGGTAAATAGTGCCACCCAAACTCGTGGTAGGGTAGCGGTACTATCGGCGCGGTTGTGGAATGTGCGAAACTACGGCTACCTAGCGGGGCAAACCGTAACTTTCTCCATAGACGGAACCGTTGTGGGTACGGGGGTCACAGGGTCGGATGGTTATGCCCGTTACTCCTTTACGGTGCCAACCAGTTTTTCGATAGGCGCACATACGATAGATGCCGAATTTGCAGGAGATACCTCTTACAACGCTTCGGCAGGCTCTGGCACACTCACCGTAAACTAGACCGCCTCTTCCAAACTACGAAGACACTCGAAGAACTCATCGGGTGTCTTCGTCAGTTTCAGGCTATCGAACCCAACGAAGTTTCCGAATTTATGCGCCAAGTTCATCCACTGCTTTAGGCGCATAACGCACCCTACGGGCGAGTGCTCTCCGTAGTAGTGCGAGAAGTGGATAAACCTTTCCAACAAAGGAAGCCAGTGAAAAGGGGCGTTAGGGTCGGGTATTGCGATATGCCCTCCAATCCCCAACTCCTGCGCGACCTGATACGGTAGAAGCGGGTTTGCCAACGCCCCCCGCCCTAACATAAAGTGCCTACAGCCAGTCTCCTCCAAACAGCGCAAAAAGTCCTCTCGGTTCCAGATGTCTCCGTTTGCTACTACCGGAATACCCACCCTCCCCCGTACCTGTCCAATCGGTTTCCAGAAAACAGGGGGCGCATACCCTTGCATCTTAGTACGGGCGTGAATGGTCAGCCACGATGCCCCACCCTCTGTCGCCATATCTGCGTTCTCGTGTATCGCGTCTATCGAATCCCAGCCCAAGCGTAACTTAGCAGATACCGGAATCTCACACGGAACCGCCGCCCGTACCGCCGACACCACCTCCCGTATCCGCTGAGGGTACTTGAGTAGCGTTGCCCCTCCATCGCTACGGTTTACGGTAGGGGCAGGACACCCAAAGTTAATGTCGATACCGATAGCCCCCGCCCTACACGCCACCCATGCCGATTTTGCCATACGTGCCGGGTCGCCTCCCAAAATCTGTACCTGCACGGGCAGACCAGTAGGTGTAAGGCTATCGGTTAGGAGTTCGGGAACGTGGCGATGAAACACTTTGCGGGGTATCGACTCGGAACTTACCCGCTGAAACTCGGAAACGGCGTAGGTAAACGCGCCCGTCTCGCCTTGCACGGCACGCATGGCGGCATCGGTAATACCGTCCATAGGAGCCAGTATCAGCGCAGGAGTTTCGGGGTGAAGGAGGGTAGGTTTACGTGTTATCAGGGTGTTCATGGCTCGGTATCTAGGGTGCGAAGGAGTTCCTGCGCGGGTTCTTGTGAGCCGCCGCTTGCAGGTCGCAACAGCATATCGCTGTTTACGGGTTCGGAGGAGGCGCGTAGTAGGGTCTGATGCTCTTTCAAACGCTCCACACGTACCTCTAAAACGGGGATAACCTCCTCTACCACCTGATAGAACTCGTTGCTTTGCGGGTTTAGATTGGGGCGTAGGTTGTCAAGCCGATGGAGGTACTTGAGAGAGTTCTCATCTCCGATATGGGCGAGGGCGCGGACAATGGCAGTTCTTAGGGGCATATGGGGAGGGGCTTCACCCATATCAAAGGCGACAAGGCGCATTAGTAACGAGTTTATATGGCGGAGATGGTGCGCTTTGAAGTGGGTAGCATCGTCGGGCTGTATCTTGGGCAGAAGTTCGGTAAGGACACCATACGCCTGCAACCTGCCTCTGTCGTCGGTACAGTCGTTAGAGAGGATGTCGATAAGGTGAGGAACTGCCTCTATCTCTTTTGTAGCGGCTAACTCTGCTACCAGTCTAGAACCCCACCTTTGCCTACGGTGGATATTCCATGCCATCTGAAGGCTTGACAGGATTCCCAAAGTAAACATAACGGGCGGAAACCACCGGTTGAACCACTCTGGTTCGGGGATGCGCCTAGACCCCATATATATCGTTGCAAAGATGGTTGTGGTAATCGTTGCAATAAGTGCCACCATAGAGCGAACGAGTTGCTTTTCGTTTCTCTGCTTGGTTTTTACCAGTGCGGAGGTCTCTTGGGAATGGGTGTCTGTGGTAGGCGAGGCAGTTACAACCCCCTCCGCTTCTATGGGGATAGGGAGGCTGTGCGTGGTCTGCTCTTCTGTTTTCTTGTGAAATAGGTTCATTGTGTTACTACTCTTTGGGGCGGAGGAGTTCCTGCTCTGGCTCTGGGGTTGCCCCCATTATAGGACGTAGTAGTTCTGAAGAGACGTTCGGTTCGCTAGAAGCACGTAGCAGTACCCGCGCCTCCCGCTCTTTTTCTAAAGGGGCTTTTAGGGTAACTGTAGTTTAGCGAAAATTGTAGAAAGGGAGGCACTTCGTCCATAGTCAAATATCTCTTGGGGAAGGGAATTTGTTTATGTCAAACGAAGCGTCTCCGAATTGGAATGTTCTCCTTGCGCCGTTCCAATCCCTCTTTAGCGGGTGTGGAAGTATTTCGCTTCTAGCTTACGGCTTCAGGGCTTGAGAACCTGGGGCTTACTCCCCAACAATACGGCACTCCTATCATTCCTAAAGTAGATTATCCCGGTAGTGGCGCGTGCTTATTTCGGGGAAGTCCAGTTGTGTCATAGCGATAGAGGGAGTCAGTATGCAAGCCACGACTACCAGCAGGCGTTATCCCAAGCCGGTATCGTGTGTAGCATGAGCCGCAAGGGGAACTGTTGGGATAATGCACCGATGGAGAGTTTCTTTGCCAGTTTGAAGCGTGAGTTGGTGCATCGTGTTCGTTTCCACTCACGGGCAGAGGCGAAGTCTGCGGTGTTTCGTTGGATCGAGGTCTGGTACAATCGTAAGCGAAGTCACTCTTCGTTGGGTTACATCAGTCCAGAAGCATTTGAGCAGAAATATCAACTACAACTAGAGGCAAGTGTCGCTTAACTTTAGGTACACTCTAAGGGGGAAGACCAGTGTATATGGTGATGGGTTTACTGTACCACACAATAGGTTCAAAAGTTATTCTCTGAAGGAAAAAGACTGAGGTTAAGAACAAGGACGATATTGGGCACAAACAACGATCCCCCTTCACCATACCTAGAGGTAAAGGGGGATAGTTGTCAAGAGAGAAATCTAATCTCTGCTATGTCTTTTGCTTACCCCGCCAGAGTGTTGTTCCTTGGCACGCAGTTCGTCGATTTTTGCCTGTGTGGTAGCGTCATGGGTACGCTTTTCAGGGTCTCGCTTTGCCTGTGCTTCGGGGGTATTGAAGTTCGCTACTGCGTTATCTGCCTCCATCTTGGGTTTCAAAAAGAAGAAGTAACCAAAGATAAGCAGAATCACAATCACAAAGGGAACGACTAGGGCTGGGTTTAACTCACGGTTTTTCATGGTATCTCCAAAAACTCCTCTTCCCCAAATACATTAGGGAAGAGGAGTAAGATTCGAGGAACTACTCTACACCTTGAGGAACTTGCTCTAGGCTCCACCACTCACCTTTGATAGTGGAGGGTTTGTGCCATTTTGCATGAGCATCTAGAAACCCGATGTTCAAGCCGTTGGAGTAGCGGTGCGGCTCTTTAATGAGAGTGCTGTTATCTACACGAGAGCCGCCCGTAAGGAATAGTTGGGCAATGGTTTCGCTACCATCAATCTCTAGGCTAGAGGCTTCCCCCGGGACAGTGGTTGCCAGTGTCTCCATGTCTGCCCATACATTCAAACCCTCTTGATAGATAGTAGAGTTTGAGTTATGGAAGTAGATGGTGGTGGAGGGGGCACTTGCCGCCGCGAGTTGTACAGGGTGTTGGTTGGGCTTAGGAGTACCTACGCCATTCACACAACGCCCGTCGAACCAGTTACCAGGAGGGGTTCCGCCGCCATTTCCGGCTCCATCCCAAGCGTTAGGGAAGTCGTCGTTAGAGGAGTTGACGTTCATACCGTAGCCATAGTAGGGCGAATCTCCGCGATTCGGACTGGTGAAAATGTCCATGTTTTTGGTGTAGGGGAAAAGCAGTTCGGGCCAAGTACGCCAGTGCGCGTTCCACAGGTTGGGAGGCGAGGTGGTAGGAATATCGTGGCAGACCCTAAGCGCAGGACCACAGAGGGTTTCGTCATAGTCTTGCGTGTACATCATCGCGGAGGTAAGAATCTGCTTTAGGTTAGAGAGGTCGCTGGTCTGACGCGCTTTACCGCGTGCCTGAGCGAACACAGGGAAGAGAATCGCCGCGAGTATCGCGATAATTGCGATAACGACGAGGAGTTCGATGAGCGTAAAGGCTCGACTGTTTTTGCGAAGCATTAGGATATGTCCTTTCCACAAAAGAGGTGGCAAAACACAAGAGATAAGAGCGCGACAAACAGGTAAACTGAAACGTTTCACCTCTAAACTCTATTATAGCAATAGTGTGCTCTTATGAGAAGGGGTTTTGAATAAATTTTGGTTAATTTTCAAAAACCCCTTCCCCAATAAAAAGTGGAACTAGAAGTGCGGGATAGCACTATCGCCTACAATACCGGAGTGACCATCCCACCTATCTATAAAGGCTTTGCGCCGCTCTAGTTTTTTTAGTTCGAGTGCCTGCTCGCCCTGTTGTGAGAGGAGGCGGTTCTGTTCTGCCTCTTTCTGCGCGTCGATGATGAGGGTTTGCGACTCGGTTATCGCCTGCTGTTTTTGGATGTTTACCCGCTGTAGCTCCGCCCGAATCTGCTGTTGCTCCGTAATTTTGCTTACTATCTCGTCAGGAGGGTGGATTTCGCGTATCAGCACATCCTCTACTTTCAAACCCCAAACCGCAAGGCGGGGTGCAAGTGAGGCTTTTACTTCCGGTCCGAACTGGGCACGGTGCGTACTGATAAGGTCGAAGATGGAGTGCTTGCTAGAGACATCGTTTACGGCAACAATGGTCGCCCACCGCACAAAGGTACTCTGAATATAGTGCAGGGGGTGGTCGGGGTCATCGTTAGGCGTTCCGAAGGTGTTGAACACCTGCCGAATACTCTCGGAGTCGGCGGGAATGCGATATGAAACAGTTACATCTACAGGAAGCACTGCCCCCTCTTTGGTAGAGGCTTGAATACTGTCATCCTTGCGCTTATCGCCTTCGGAGGCACTCTTTACAAAGACGGCTTGTTGGATGTTTGTAGGGTAGATAATGAGCCGTTCGTTCCAGCCTACCCATACCACTTCAGGGCGCAGAAGTTGGTGACTTACCCCCGATGCTCCATTAAATTTGACCCCCACGCTTCCGGGCGGTATCTGATGAAAACTGCATCCCGATAGGAGTAGCCCCCCAATAATGAGAAGCAGATAGTTGAGTGATGGTAAGGTGCGTTTCATTCGTTGTTTCCTCCTCTTCGTGTACTGGTAACTGCACGGAGGACTTCGGGGGTGACGACAACGGTCTGCCCCGGTTTGGTCTGTATGGGCGGGATTTTACCGTCCCACTTCTTCAGTGCGCTGATGTCTGCCTCTATACTGAGCAGTTCCAGCGACTTGGCTTGCGTTTGTGCCGACTTTAGACGGGCGGCTTCGGCTTGGGCTGTGGCAAGGGTTATGGCAATGTCTTTTTTCGATTTCGCTATCTCTTGCCGTGTTTTGGCGATATTGAGGTCGGTCTCGGCATTGATTTGCGCGGTGATACGGGTGAGAATGGCAGGATTTGGGCTATGCCCTGCAAACTCCGCGCCGTCTACGGTAATACCGCGTTGCCCCAACTCTTGTTGGAGTAGGGTGGTTAGTTTGGTACTTGCCTCTCCCCGTGCTTCCCCCATAAGCGAGAAAGCATCGTACTGTGTGCCGATATTACTGGCAGCTTGGCGTACTGCCGAACGAATAACCGAAGACTGAATCTGCTCGATGGGTTGCCCTTTGTAGTTATCGAACACCTTCAGCACGTCATCGGGGGCGATATGATACCAGACCACAATATCGAAATCGGTATTCGCGTTATCGTTGGTGGTCACTTTTACACTGTCGGCAGACTTCACTTCGCCCTCGTCGGGGTCGCTAGTGTAGATAGCCGCCTGCTCTTGGGTGGGGTAGGTGTAGAGGGTGGTCATCCAACCTACAAAGACACGGCGGGGGCTATACACGTTGCGCTCTAACCCTCCGCTTGCGTGGTACAGTAACCCAACATGACCCGCGGGTATCCACTGCATAAAACTGTTGTAGGTTCCAAATCCCACCAAAAACAGTACCAAACAGACTCCCAACCCAATTAAAAATCGGGTTAATTTGAACTTTTTCACTCGGTTTTGCCCTCCTGTACCTGCGGTTGTGCCTCCTCTGCCGCTTTGGGTAGGGTAGGCTTCTGTGTAGGTGTGGCTTCACTAGGCACTTCTAGTAAGGTGTTTAGTTCCTCCTCAGCGGCTTTGCGTGCCTCTGCAATCTGCTGTGCGTGGAGTTTCTCCTCCTTTGCGAGGGCGGCTTCTGCTCGTAGACGGCGCATAACGGGTTCGCGTATGAGCATCCAGAATGCCCCCAAGAGAACGGAGACTACGACAAATATCAGCAACCAGATATGAAAAATCATCGTGTGGTAGGAACCTTTCTCTCTATGCCGCTTGTTTGAAGGGGCAGTGTGTGTCGTGTTCGGCTCGATTTTCGTTCTCTACAAAGATTACGAACCAAAAACCCTATGGGTTTCTGTTCCTTTTTCCTTGACAAATCGCGAAAAATCCTATATATTATATTACACCAACCAACTTATGCGGGTGTAGCTCAGTGGTCAGAGTGCCTGCCTGTCACGCAGGAAGCCGCGAGTTCAAGTCTCGTCATCCGCGCCTAAAGAAGTAGCCTGTTGCATATTATGCAACAGGCTACTTTGTTGTTTTGGGAGGTGGGTTATGTTAGTGCGCCGCCATCTTCTGGTTTTTGGTTTTACCTAGTTCGTCCAGAGCAGAGCGAACCCCCTCCGCAAGTGCAAATGCGTTCCCTTTGCCCCAGTAGTGCAAAAAGATAACCATAGGAGAGACCCCTGTCATGTGGTGGTGCATAGAGACTACATTCAACCCTCTCGCACGTAACGCTCTCAGGACGGAAGGGATTTCGTTATCTAGCATCGCTACATCCCCCGCAACTACCGCGTTCTCATTAGAACCGTAGAACGCCGCCCACGTGTTTAGCCCCATACGTGCATTGATAACGGCTCCCATCTCTTTCAGTTTGAGGTCGTCGCGCCCAATCGTAAACTTATACACCCCTCCTGCCAACGCTTCTCCCGTGTACCCGATGACCTTGTTGAGTGCCGCTGTATCTAGGGCTCCTGCCTGCACTCCTTCAGGGGCAGAGGCGTTTACGGTTTGAGACTGCTTCTCTGCGCTTTGGCGGGCAAGGTGTCCTATAAGAGCGAGAGCGGGTTTTACTTTTTGCGCGAGTTCGGAGGCAGTACCCATACCGTGTACGTGCATATAGAAGATACGTGGGGTCTCCCAAAAGAAGTGGTTGTGCAGAGCCGTTATCTCTAGTCCGTTCTCTAGCAGGGCAGACATCACGGGGTTTACTTCGTCTTCTAATAGTACGAGGTCGCCCATCATCACCTCTTGCCCTTTTTTGCCTTTGGTCATGGCGAGCCACCCGCCAAACCCGAAGGGAGTGGGCGTGGCTACTCCGTCTATCGTTACCTTCAAGTCGCTACGGGGGATACCGAGTTTGAAGACATTTGCTTTGTAGTCTCCCTTTTTGCCCAGAGCGGTAAGCACCGCCTGATACTCCTCTGGTATCTCTTGGGCTTGAGAAAGGAGAGGGGCTACGAGGCTAAACAGTAGCGTGAGTGCAAAGCAGAGGGTAAAGAGTTGCGAACGGGTTTTCATGGTCTTGCTCCTTGTGATGGGGGTGTAGGGCTTGGAAACTGCGCCCACTCTGCGGTAGCGATTAGGTTTCGCATTGCCGTTTGCGTCATGTCGAGTTTGGAGGCGGTCTGTATGGTATCTTCGAGGTCAACGCCGTACCAGTTTCGCTTCTCGGTACACGCCAACCCCGCGATATTGATGGGTTCGATAGCATCTGCTACCTCTTGTGCGAAGGCGGGCGTGTCTGTGATTTCACCGCGCCGTATCCGTGTACAGACATTCTGTAGCTTGGGGGCGTAGTCCTCTCTGTCTAGCCCCAAGAAGCGGGTAATGAGGTGTGGTTTTTCGACTCTCCTTGCCATTTCGCTATAACTTGCCGAGGCGAAGTAGAACATGGAGAGGTTTGTGAAGAGTGGAAAGTTTGCGAAAGAGGCGTAAGAGGCTCCAATGAGGTGCGCCGTACCATCCGCCTCCTGCAATGAGGCTTGGGCATATCGTTCCAACTCTTCGGCGAAAGTAGGGCGGTTCCAGTGTTCTCCGAATAGCCTTCCCAAACGCTCGATGCCCAACAGAGTGAGGGGCATACCGCTACTAAAGAGGGGGTCTACAAAGGCGGCGGCAGAGGGGAGTAAGCACCAGTTCTCTCCTGCCATAACCCCGGCACGGTACGACACTTGAGGCATTACAAAAAAACGCTCTACTGCCTGTGCCTTCTCGAAATGAGAGCCGATGCTTGGAAAACGTGCAAGGAAGCGTCGCCATGCCGGCTCTCCTTCCGAAACTTTCAACTCTTGCGCCAGCACCTCTGTTACCGAAAAGCCCGCGCTCGTTACGCCGTTATCGAAGCGAAGCACCCACATCCAACCCCCATCAAAGACGTGGTGTAGGGCGGCAGCATCGACGGGATAGGGAGGGGGACTGGTGGGCGCGAAATCGGGGAGGTGTTCGCAGTACCCTACATTGGTGAAGTGAGAAAAGAGGGCTTGGGTACGCGGGTAGTTTTCAAAGGGCTGCTCTGGTAGGTTCCAGAGGCGACTTAGGAAACCACGAGGTCCGGTAGCATCTATCAAAAACCGCGCCCGAACTGTGTAGGGCGTACCCCGCTTATCGCCGCGTAGCACAATACCGTTGGGGGTTCGCTCTGCTTCGGTGATGTTGGTCTCGTCGTGGTACTCTACGCCAATAGCGACTGCCTCTTGTACCAAAAAGTTATCTACCGATGCGCGTAGCCAGTGGGTATCTGCCACAAAATCGTGGGGGCTTGCCGCAACGAGCAGTTCATTTTCGCGCCCCTCTTGCCGCTGAAACCGCTCTCCTGCTTTGTGATGATAGTAGGTAAAGCCGCGTTTATTACCGCAAACTACGTTGGGGTATGCCTGTTTCCATGCGCCGTAGGTGGTAAGGGGCAATAGGCGCGGAAGGTCGTACTTTTTGGCAAGTTGCTCTATCAGAAGGTTCATCAGGGGGGTGGTAGACTCTCCTATAGCAAAGCGCGGGTGCTTTCCTCGTTCGATAAGCACAACCCGCAACCCCAGACGATGCAGTACCATCGCCAAAAGCGACCCCCCAAACCCCGAACCCACTATCGCGACCTCTACGTCTTGCACTCTCTTGTCTCCTCGTTGCTAGATAGGTAGAGTATAGCACTTTGCAGTTGTAGGAGTATCTGCAACTTTTTTGCGGTATGCCCTATCACTAAATGTAACGAGCCTATACATCAAATGGAGAACACAATGCCACAAGAGACAATACAACTACCCGCAACCCTAGAGAGTGAACGCCTGATACTGCGTCCCCCGCGCAAAGGAGACGGCGAAGAGGTAAACCGTGCGATTCTTGAGACCCTCTCCTCACGACAGAGTTGGATGCCTTGGGCAAAGACCCCGCCTACCCTCGAATCGTCGGAGGAGTTTGCTTGTAAAGCGGAGGAGAGTTACAAAACGCACGAGGAGTACGTCTTTCAACTCCGCTTAAAGGGGAGTGAGGAGTTGATTGGTTATGTAGGAGTGCATCCTCGTGACCGCGACGTGCCTTCGTTTGAAATCGGATACTGGTGTCGGCTTTTGTATCAGGGGCAAGGGTATGTCACGGAGGGGGTTCGCACTCTGACTCGCTTCGCCTTTGAGACGCTAGGCGCAAACCGTGTTGAGATACGCTGTGATACCCGCAACAACGCAAGCCGCAGAGTAGCAGAGCGTTGCGGCTATACGCACGAGGCGGTTTTGCGGCACGATGCACGGGGCGCAGACGATGCTTTGCGGAACACTCATGTCTTCTCGCTGATTCGGGAGGAGTATATGGAGAGGTATGAGGGTAGCGGCGCATTTTAGAGGGCTTGCCCTAAAAAGAGGAAGGAATCTGTGCCATACTACGTATAATGAGAAAGTAGGGCAGGAGATAGCAAGCGAGTGTCGTATCTTAGGTGCAGAGTGCTGCCGTTTGCACTGATACAAGTACGAAAGCGTTGCTACCTTTATGTCCGATATAGAGCCGTCAAAACCTAAGAAGAAAAAACTGCCTCCTGCTGTCAATCAAGGATTAAGCGCGGCTGTCTTTGCAGGTTTCTGTCTGACACTCTCTAAGTTTCTAAGTACGGTAAAAGAGATACCAGAGCAGTATCGAACCGTGTTACATTTGGGGGCAACATTGGCAATGCTGTTTGTATTGGCTCAATACACCTACGCTACTTTTCGTGTTGCCCAGAAACGCAGTCAGACCGAGATAATGGAAGCAGATACTGAGTTGACAGAAGCCAAAATTAAAAATCAGACTGCAAAGCAGAGACTACGGCAAACGGAACACAGGCAAACGCTAAGTGAAGGAGACCCTGATGAAAACTAAAGCACTGGGTTTCTGGGGCTATCTTTGGAGCGGCTTCCAAGGGGAGACTTTACTTGCGACACTTTTTTCCTACCTCTTTAGCCTAATTTGGCTTGTCCCACTCAGCCTCCTAATCTATTTTATCTTTGGAGAGGCGGTTACGCTTAAACTTGTTCTACCCCTTGCGATTGTGGGTATTGTAGGGGAGGTTGCCCTGTGCAAGCATTTGGTTACTCAGCAAGGTATTGAAGCGGCAACTGCGGAACTGTACTCGGCTCAACAAACCTACGCCAGCCACTTAAAGACTCTTGCCTCTATGTATAAAGAAGATGGTAGGATGGAAGAAGCACAAGAGGTTTTGAAGCGTGCTGAAGAGGTATTAAAAGAAGCAGAGAAGCAAGAGCGTACAGTAGCTGAACCTCAAGTCCATGTATCTCCTAGAATTTTTAGTATACCTGCTCTTTATGTGATTTCGGTGCTAGGTTCTCTCTTATTTGCATATTGGATGATGGGCACTCCGCGAGTGCTTGGCAAACAAACATCTGCAAATTTTTCCGTGGTGCTAATACCTAATGTATCAGATATTTCGATTGTTTTTTCAATTGTTTTTTCATTGGTGTTAGTATATATTTTCTGTGGATCATTCTATAAACATAAAAAATAGTGCGGTATCCTTTTATCAACCCCTACTCTCCGTCATGCCCGCGCTCTGAAGTGGTACGGCAGATGTCGGCATAGGCGCAGTGTTTGCCCGGTTGTGCCAGCACTTTCGCCTCCTCTATGCTCCTTGCGGTATCGTCGCTGTAGACACGTCGTTCCGTCATACAAATCGCCTCCTTCTCTTCTAAAAACAGAATACCTCATAGGGAAAAGGACTTGCTTAACTATATGGACACTTTTTAGGGGCTACTCCAACCCAGAAATTGAGAGTTTTATGCTATACCAAACAAGCACTGCCTCTCCTCGAATCCATTGCGTTTCAGGCACAACACCCCCTAGCAAGGTATGCCCGAAACGCTATCTTCGCTCTGCACGGATATTCACTGCTCGAATGGCAGAGTGATTTCCCTCTTCGTAGTAGACGCACAAAACACTTCCATCCTTTAAATTAACCATGCTAGGGTACGCCCCTATAAAGTTATCAATCAGCACCGAGCCTTGCCACGTCCGCCCCTCGTCCGTACTATAGTGTAAAGAGGTTTGAGGCACTCGATGTCCCATGAGTAGCACCCCCTGCTTTGTCATAAGCAGATAGGGACAATGCCCCACAAAGCCTAGCGGATATACGTCGCTCCAGTGTTTACCGCCATCCTTCGACTCTGAACCCACCATCACCTCACGACACACGGCAAGCAGGGTTCCATCCTTTCGCTCATAGATGTCCGTCTCGTCGATAATCCTGCCCGCCTTCAAGCCAATAGGATGCGGGCTACTCCACGTCTTCCCCTTATCATCCGACAAAATGACCGCAGAGTAGGCGCGTTTTCCGTTTCCATCTACCGTGTATACTGGCATCACCAGCCTTCCAGAGCGTAGGCGGCGTATTGGGGTTGAGGTGGCAAAAGAGGGCAAAACCACCTCCGGTTCACTCCACGTCTCGCCGTTATCCGTAGAGCGAATGAGGCATACCTCTATCTCTTGGTTTTTGCCATAGTTAAAGTAGTTACACAGCAACGTACCATCCGGTAAGCAACAGATAGAAGGGTCGCGGTCATCTTCGGGCGAGTCGAACATAATCCGCGGCTCACTCCATGTCTTTCCCTCGTCTTTCGAGGTGATAACCCCTATCGCCCCTCCTTTGGGATGTTCCGCGTTTGGTGCAGAGATATGGGTATATCCCGCATAGAAGATGCAGAAGAGGGTTCCATCTTTAAGACGGCAGAGGTCTGGGAACGCCTGATAGCCTCCGTTTCCGGTATCCGTAACAATGCGTCTTGGAGTTCCTACCGAGATTTTTATACTTGGTTGTGGTTGATGCAAAAGCGCAAACAGAGCAAAACAGAGTGCCAACATGACAATACTCCCAAAGTTAGATAATCACGTTATACCTCACAACCTCATATAAAGTAGAAGGCACTAGAGCGGCTCTCACAAAAGCCGTTCGTGTAAAAATTTCGCCTACCCTCTTTTCAACTTCTGTATAACTTGATATAATGCAGTTGTGGGGTGAACCGTTTTAGTACTATCTCTCTCGTTCTTGTGTAGCCTTACCACACCCCAAATCACTAGGATAGAAGGAACTACTATGTTTCGCAATTGCCGCCGAGCCTTTACGCTCATCGAACTCCTTGTGGTTATCGCCATTATCGCGATACTTGCCGCTATTCTCTTCCCTGTATTTGCCCAAGCGCGTGAAAAAGCGCGGGGCATCTCTTGTCTTAGCAACCTAAAGCAGTCGGGAACTGCCAACCAGCTCTATGTACAAGACTACGACGAGGCTTTCCCCATGAGCCTCTACCTCTCTAGCGACGCTTCTGGGCTTTGTGTGGTGTCGTTCTATAACGAACTCCAGCCCTATCAAAAGAGTTCGCAGATAATGCAGTGCCCCTCCAAACCTACCGCCGTAGACTTTCAGGCGGGTTGGGCGAATGTAAGTGCCGCTACAGGGCTACCGCTACTGTGTGCTGGCAACCCACCCATTAAGTACCTCAGTTACAACTTCAACTACGCCGTTATCGAAAATGGTTCCCCTAGCAACATCTTTGGGGTCGACCCAGGGCGTGCGGTAAAACGCCTTGCTTCGTTCGAGTACCCTTCCGATACCGGACTTGTCTCCGACGGCGTACCCACTATTCAGCCTATCAATAAGCCCCCCGACTTCGCTTGTGGACTGTTCTACTCTCCGGTGGATGCACGGCATAGCCTGTTTGTAAACGCCAACTACGTCGACAGCCATGCCAAAGCGGTAAAAGCGAACCTCCAAACAGACAACAGCGGAACCGCCTACACCTGTGCGGGACTAGATGGGCAGGTGCTAAACATCTTCAAAATCGCACAAGGTCCCTATGCCGGAAGCCATGAGATGTGGGGTATTCCTCACAAAGACGCAAACGGTAACTGGTATATCGACAACCCTTAGAAACGGAGAGAATCTATGCCGCCTTCTGCGAGTTCTCCCCTATCGAAAGGGGTTGCAATCGCGGTTCTTGTGGTAGTGGTGCTACTGGTTATCGTTTTCGGATGGAAGACCATGAAGGGCAACACCGTATCCGAAGAGCCGGTCAAAGTCGACATCTCCAAAGTAAAAGAGAGTTTGAAGACCGGTAAGTTCGGGGGGCATTAGCGCAAAACTCGAATTTGAGGTACAAATTAGGGGGGCAAACCGCCCCCCTAACTCGTTGATAAACAGAGTACGCCATGCGCCGCTACCTAACATCTGCCCTCATACTACTCTCTCTACTGCTCTCGTTAGCGGCGGTTTCCCAAGAGCCGCCGTACCCCCACAGCCGCCCCGAATGGCTAAAAGGACTATATACCCTCCACTCCCCCCTCACACGTGACGACTACCTCTTCCTAAACCAGTTCCAATCGCTCTCTAGCGGGGTCATGTACGACCTACTGCAAGAGGCATGGAAAGGAATGACGAGTGAAGAGGGCAAGGAACACATCCTCTACTACGGAACGATTGGGCGGCACAACACCTCGCTGTTTCCGATTATCCACTTAGGTAGAACCGACCCCTCTCTGTTGGTACGCACCGCCGCATTTCAGAGGCTTCGCTTCTACACATTTTCGAGTTATGAGGACGATGCCGAATATAGGGAGTGGTATCGTGCGGAAGCCAACTTACCCGTTAGCGAGGTAATGCGGCGCAGTTGCCAGCGACTCGTTACACGCCTACAGCACTCCACCGAACCCCAAAGAGTACGCCTACTCCAACCCTTACTAGAGTTTCCGCTAACCACCTCTCCCGCGTTTTCTGGGGTTCCTAAGCAGAATACACACGCCAATGTGATTGATATACGGCGCAACACGATTCTCGAATCTCCTCTCCTCCCCCTGCTATTCGACTACCTTAGCCCCCCTACCCTGCGCCCCCTAAAGAGTACCGCTCTCACCTGTATCGCGCACCTCTCCCTTGATACGGCGCGGCTACAGCCTTACGAGGCGCGTTTGCGCCCCCTTGTGCCGTTGCTTTTGGAGAGTAGTGAGATAGAGTTTTCGGAAAAGATAGCCCTCCTTTCGGCTTGCCGTACCGAATGGGCAGTTGCCCCCTTGCTTCAACTCGCCGCAGAAGGGGCGGGGCAAGAGGTTATGGGGGATACTATCCGGGGGCTACTCGCAATCCGAAATGGGCGAACGTTCCCCATGCTCATCGCTTTGGAGGAGTTTGCTAGGGAAGGGGTGGAGGAGGAGAGAGAGAGTGAAGTATCTCAAGAACTCTCGAAGATGTTCGAGGTCAATGGCGCACACTGGACGACGGCACAGTGGAGAGAATGGTGGTACAATAATCGAAAGGACTATAGCGAAGCGTTTGCGCGTCAGCCGTTCCCGCGCCTAGAGGTCTCAGAGCAGAAGACCATGACCGTCTACCGTAGAGTGTGCCTCCCCGTTACGATGGAGGGAGAGGTAAAACCCGCCTACTGCTATGTCTCTTCGGGGCTTATTGTGTCGAGGTCTGCCTATCAGCCTACTCCTGTTAAGGCGCGTCCCGGTCTGATAGTGGTCATAGAAAAACCTGATGGGGCAGTAGTTTCGCAAGCGGGACGCTGGCAAGAGACACTGGAAGAGGTGACACACGGCGGCTATGTAGCTGTGCTGATTTCTCAAGATAACCTGCGCTCAGAGCGTGTTCGTGCGATAGTAAAGGACATCATGGCGCACGTGCCTATCGACCCCGCAAAGGTCTGGCTACAGGGGGCGGGGGTGCTTGGTAAGGTCGCTTATACCCTCTCTTTAGAGGAGAAGACCCCCTTTCGAGGTTTTTGGATGAAAGAGGTTCCGTTCCAACTCTCCGCTATACGGGGGCTAAAATCGGCACAGAAGCGGCGTTATCTGCTTCAACACGACGTGCATAGCCGTACTCCCGCCTTGCAAACTCTCGTCGCACAAGACCGTTTGAAGAGCGCAGGCGCAACGGTACAACTCTCCTCTTTAGAAGCGGCTCTCACTGCTCGCCAACTCCAAGACGCGCTTGCTTGGCTCGAAGGACAAGAGGGGAAGCCGCAACCATGACCTACACGCCGTCGCCCTATCGCCATATCCGCCTCGTCCGCCCCGACGACAGCGAATACCGGGGCTACCTAGCACGGCTACGCGATAACCGCCCGCCCGGTTGGGGACGCAGAAGCGCAGGAGAGTACTTGGGGGGCAAAGTAGAGCAAGCCGTTCAGCACTGGCTACAGAGCCATATCCCCTTAAAAGAGGAGAGGATTCTCAGTTGGGAGCAACGCCTAAAAAACAACCGTTCGGGGCGGTGCTACCGCGAGATAGATGCGATTTGGCAGATAGATTCCGAATCGTTATGCCTGTTCGAGATAAAGTTTACCCATGCCGACAACATCGCTCGCGGGGCGGGTCTCAAGCAGTTAGAGGCATCTAGCGCAATTCTCTCCCAAGTTGAGGAGTATGCCTACCTGCTTAAAAGGCTGGTCTATGTGGCAGATGAACCCTCTCCGCTCTCCGACGAGACCATTCCCGTTGTAGAACCCACCGAAGAGTATGAGGAGTGGGGCGTGATATGGGTCTCACTGGATACCGTAGCACAAGCCGCAAGCGAACTGGAGATAGAACTCCCCGAAAACTGGCGCGACCCAACTGCCCGTGAGGGCTTCTTGGAGACCCCAGAGCAAGAGGAGTGGAAACAGTACGGGGAGAGCGAAACTCCCGAAGAATCGAACCCTTTGGCAGAGGCACTGCGCCGCGCCATGCAACAGGAGTAGCCTAGTTTTATGCCTATGTCCCCCTCTTCGCGCCGTGCGTGGGCGGAGATTGACCTTAGCGTTATCGCGCAGAATGTGCGTAGCCTACAGACTCACCTACAAGCCCCTACCCAGATTCTTGCGGTAGTGAAAGCAGATGCTTATGGGCATGGAGCCATTGAAGTCTCTCAAACCGCTTTAGAGGCGGGGGCGACTTGGTTGGGGGTCGCTACCGTAGCAGAGGGAGTGCAACTGCGGGAGGCACACATCAACGCGCCCACTCTTCTGCTTTGCAACCCCGCCCCCGACGAGTTTGAGGCGGTTTTGCACTACCGTCTTACCCCCATGATTGGCGACTTTCTCACCCTGCAAACCTTTGTACAGGAGGCAGATAGGCTAAGTACTCCCCGCAACACCCTCCCCGTCCACATTGAAGTAGATACAGGTATGGGACGCGCAGGAGTACTCCCCCAAGACGCGCCCCTGCTCTATCACGAGATGGTGCGACTTGGGGTGCGTGTAGACGGGTTAGCGATGCACTTCCCCGATGCCGACGGCAACGATCTAACGAGTACCTTCCAACAACAGGCACGCTTCCACGAGACACGGGATACTCTTGAGGCGCAAGGAGCAAAGTTCGACTGGGTTCATCTGAGCAACAGTGCCGCCACGCTTCGCCTCAACCATAGCGGAGAGAACCTTGTGCGTCCGGGAAGGCTTTTGTATGGAATACTGCCCCCCAATGCAGATAAGCACCCCTCCGGTAGAATCGTGTTGCCGCCTCTCAAACCCGCACTCACCCTTAAAGCGCGTATCGCTGTGATTCGTGACCTACCCAAAGGACACCCACTCTCTTATGGCTCTACGTATCACCTCAAGCGTCCTTCGCGTATCGCTACGGTTCTTATCGGGTATGGAGACGGCTATCCGCGCTCACTTTCCAACATCGGAACCATGCTTCTGCACGGTAAACACGCGCCGATAGTAGGGCGGATATGTATGGATCAGTCGCTTATCGACGTGACCGACATTCCAAACGCGGCTCCCGGTGATACCGTTACCCTGATAGGTGAAGAGGGCGGAGAACGTATTCTCGCAGTAGAGATAGCACAACGGATTGGCACCACCGAACACGCTATCACCACACGCCTAACGGGCAGAGTAGCGCGTATTATTCGGTAAGTGGGTACATCGCTCAATTTGAGAGGGAGAACAAGATGGAGTATACCAAACTAGGCAGTACCGGAATGGATGTTTCGCGCATCTGTTTGGGATGTATGGGCTTTGGAGATACGAGTTGGGTACACAAGTGGGTGCTAAACGAGGAGGAGAGCCGCCCCATCATTCGGAAAGCCCTCGAACTAGGAATCAACTTTTTTGATACCGCAAACGTCTACTCTCTGGGGGTGAGTGAGGAGATTGTGGGACGTGCCCTAAGAGATTTTGCGAAGCGTGACGAAATCGTGATTGCCACAAAAGTTTTTGGAAAGATGCGCGAAGGGCAAAACGGGTCGGGGCTATCTCGTAAAGCGATTTTGAGCGAGATAGATAAGAGCCTGAAACGTTTTGAGACGGACTACGTGGATTTGTACCAGATTCACCGTTGGGACTACACTACACCGATAGAGGAGACAATGGAGGCACTGCACGATGTGGTAAGAGCAGGAAAAGCCCGCTACATCGGTGCTTCGGCGATGTGGGCATGGCAGTTTCAGAAGGCTCTTCATATTGCGGAAAGACATGGCTGGACGCGCTTTGTCTCTATGCAGAACCATCTAAACCTTATCTATCGGGAAGAAGAGAGGGAGATGATGCCGCTCTGCCGTGAGGAGAAAATCGGAGTGATACCCTATAGCCCCCTTGCCGCAGGACGCTTGACCCGCGACTGGTCGCCGGAAAGCACTTTACGCGCCCAAACCGACCAAGTTGCGAAAGGTAAGTACGATTCTGCGGCGGACAAGGATGTACTCGTAGTGCAACGGGTAGCGGAGTTGGCGGAAAAGCATGGGGTTCTGCGGGTTCATATCGCGCTGGCTTGGCTCCTACAGAAACGCCCCGTAACGGCTCCTATTATCGGGGCGACGAAGATCTCGCACTTGGAGGAGGCTGTCGGCTCTTTGGCAGTGACGTTGTCTTCGGAAGAGGTTGCCTACTTAGAAGAGCCGTATCAGCCGCATACGATTGTGGGGCACCAGTAGCAAAGGACAGGGCTACAGACGAGCAAGGCGCGTATCTGCGTCTCCGAACCTATCTAGTTTAACGCCCATTCTGTCCATAAGTGAGAGGTAGAGGCTACAGATTTTACGGTTTTCGTTGCCTTTATCTCCGTACTCTAGCACTCTTCCGGTTTCGAGGGTTCCTCCCAAACCGCCCACCGTAAGCACGGGTAGTTTGGAGTTATCGTGGGAGGAGCCAGAGAACATATTAGAGAGCCACAGAATACAGGTGTTATCTAGTACGGTGGTCTGCCCCTCTTGCATGGACTGTAGCCGCCCCGCGAGGTAGGCGAGTTGGGTGATATAGTGGCGGGTAATGCGCTCGTAACTATCCGAGTTATCACTGTGGGAGGCGGGATGGTGTGCGTCTCGTACTCCCAAGAAGGGATAGAACAGTCCCGAAAGGTCGCGACACATGAGCATACTCGCGACACGGGTTTTATCGGTCTGAATGGCGATTGCTACGATGTCGCACATCAGTCTCATGTGGTCACGAATATCTTCGGGTAGTCCGTTATCGGGTCGCTTCATGGTGATGAGCGATTTACCTTTGTCTTTAGCATTGGTACTGGCTTTGCTTAGGTCTCCGCGCATCCGTTGCGCTCTTTTCTCCACATCCCTCACACTGGTAAGATATTCGTCGAGTTTGGCGCGGTCATCGTAGCTAATGCGGCGGCGAAGGTTGGCGGCTTCCTCTCCCACTCTGTCCAGAATACTCTCTAGGCGGCGGCTTCCGCTGTTCTCGAAGAGACTATCGAAGGCTAGTGAGGGGTAGACCTCGGTGGGTACGGGCGAATCCGCGCTTTGCCAAGAGATGTGCGAACTGTACGCCATCGAGAAGTTCGACTCGTGATAGCCGGTAAGGGGCTGTTCACAGGCGAGGACGAGGCTAGGCTGTAGGGTCTCTTGTCCAATGCGGAGGGCGAGTACTTGGTCTATGCTGATACCACCGTGTAGGACTGCGCCTCTGGTGAGGGGCATACCAGATAGGATGTTGCCCGTCATGCCGGGGTGAATTCCTACACCGGTAGAGGGACGACTATAGAGACCATTAAGTACGTTGAGTTTGCTTCGGAACGGCTCTAGGGGTTGAAGGCTTTTGCTGAGTTCCATCGTTGCCCCTGCACCCTTTGCCCACCAGTTGTTTGGGCTGATACCCGTTCCCATAAACTGCACTACAAAGCGTTTTGGGGGAGTGCGTTCGGCGGCGTGTCCCCAAACGGGTAGGGATTCGAGCCAAGGCAACGTCATCATCACTCCTGCTCCGTGCAAGAAAACTCGGCGCGAAGGGTTTTGGATAGGGCTATTGGTTTCGTTTGACATGGTGTTCTCTTTCTTTAGAGTGCTTTGGGCAGTGCGCGTCGATTACGGAACTGGCGACTGGTGACAACGGTTTCTAGCAAGGTGTTTAGGCGATAGTCGGTGGTAGTGAGGCGTTTCTGCATCTCGGTTAGGGTGGGGTCGTCAGAGAGTTGCAGGGTGCGCCCTAGCCCATAAGAGAGCATTTTGCGGCAGAGTGTATCTATGAAATGGTTTTGCCGCTTCTGTCGAATAAAGTTGCGTAGTCCCTCTACTCCGGTACATTCTACCCCACCGGGGAAGGGGGCTTTTGCATCTACGGGTTTTCCTCCCAAATCTTTGGCGCGGCGTTCTCCGGTAGGTCCATAGCCTTCAAAGACTAGCCCGTAGGAGTCGAATCGAGCATGACACCCCGAACAGGCGGGGTTGGAGCGGTGCTCTGCAAGGGCTTGGCGTAGCGTGAGGTTGCCGAGTTTGCTTTCGTCGTTGGGAAGTTGGGGGACGGTAGCGGGGGGAGGCGGGATGTACTCTCCGAGTAGTTTTCGTACTACCCAGTAGCCGCGCTTTACGGGGCTAGTTCTCAGTCCGGGCGAGTTTTTGGTTAGGAAGACCGCCATAGGCAGTAGCCCTCCGCGTTCGTATCTGTCTGCACTGTCTACCCGCTTCCACTCGTTGCCTTGGGGTTTTACATCGGTTATCCCGTAGTGCTGTGCGAGGGGGGCGTTTACAAAGGTGTAGTTTCCGTAGAGCATATCTAACGCGGATTTATCGTTTTGGAAGGTGTCTACCAGAAAGTGCAGAGGCTCCTCGAACATGGCTTGCCTTAGCGCGTCGTTGAAGGCGGGAAAGCGGTCTCTGTCTACGGCGTTATGCTCTTCAAATCTGCGAAAGTCGAGCCAGTTCCCGAAGAGTTCGAGGGCTAGGGCGCGGATGCGCGGGTCTTTCAGCATCCTTTTTGTCTGCGCGGTAAGCACTTGGGGCTGGTGGAGGTCGCCTTTTGCGGCGTGTGCC
>OMJJ01000237.1 GCA_900299305.1 bacterium
AAACTCCGACCACAAAGATTCCTCTCCTTACGAAGGAGAGGTTAGGTGAGGTGAAAAACGAAATAGTATCCCATAAACCCGAACTCTTACGATAGAGTATACCACTGGAACGCGATTGCTCTAGGCGATTTTGCAGAAGAAGGGAGGAGAGAGGCGGGATAGTAGCGAAATCTCACTTAGTAATCTTCTCGATATGCCCACACCAAAGGAGACAGGGACATGAGCCACAACGAACCCACCAACCTAGACCGCCGCACTTTTCTCTCTGGAATGACAGGACTAACCGCAATGACACTCGCCGCTTCCGTAAACGCCCAAGACCGCGATTATAGCCAAAACGCGAACCCCGTTCGCTATCCCGACCCCGATATTATCGAACTAGACAAACGCTTCAAGAAGTACAAACTAGGGAATACCCCCATCCGAAGACTGCATACCGGAATGCTCTGGGCAGAAGGACCCGCTTGGAATGGCGCAGGAAACTACCTGATGTGGAGCGACATCCCCAACAACAACCAGATGCGTTGGCTAGATGAAGACGGACACGTAAGCACCCTACGCACCTCCAACTATAGCAATGGAAACACCTTCGACTGGCAGGGGCGGCAACTCTCCTGCGAACATGGCACACGCCGTGTAGTACGCTACGAACAGACGGGTAAAGTGACCGTTCTCGCCGATAACTGGAAAGGCAAACCCTTCAATGCCCCCAACGACATTGTGGTACACCCAGACGGTGGGGTATGGTTTACCGACCCCGGCTACGGTAGCCTTGGCAACTACGAAGGCTTTAAGGGCGACCTCGTGATTAAAGAGGCGGTGTACCGTATCGACCCTAGCGGCAAAATTGAGATTGTCACCGACGATATGTTCAAGCCGAACGGTCTCTGCTTCTCACCCGACTACAAAAAACTGTATATCGCCGATACCGGCTCTTCTCACTACCCACAGGCACCCAAGAACATCCGCGTATACGACGTAGTAGACGGCAAAAAACTGAAAAACGGACGCGAGTACGCCAGCATGAAGATGCACACCAAAGAGGGTGAGGTCGCAGGAATGGCAGACGGAATCCGTGCCGACATCGACGGTAACATCTGGGTAGGCGCGGGATGGGTAGGAAAAGGCTACGACGGGGTACACATCTTTAGCCCCGAAGGAGAGCGTATTGGACAGATACTCCTCCCTGAAATCTGTAGCAACGTCTGTTTCGGCGGTGTAAAACGCAACCGCCTCTTTATGACCGCAAGCCAATCGCTATACGCGGTCTATGTAGAGACCGTAGGCGCACACATTTCGTAACAAAGCAGGAATTTTGCCCTCTGTGTCGAAGAGATAGAGACTAAGATACAGGGGGCAGATTATGGACGCGTTGGCGATAGAGACCGTACTCAAAACGGCGGTAGAGGCTTGGGGCGCACCAGGCGCGGCGTTAGTCGTGGTTCAAGGGGATGAGGTTCTCTATATGGGAACCGCTGGAGTAAAAGAGCAGGGCAAACCCGACCCCGTTACCCCCGATACCCTATTCGCTATCGCCTCCACCACCAAAGCCTTCACCTGCACCGCCATTGCCATGCTCGCCGATGAGGGCAAAATGAGTTGGGATGCCCCTGCTCAAAATTATATAGACTCCTTCCGCCTCTCCGACCCCCTTGCCAATGCAAACGTCACCGTGCGCGACCTCGTTACCCACCGTACAGGCATGAGCCGCAACGACCTGCTCTGGTACGGCTCTACCCACTCTCGCGCAGAAGTGATTAAGCGAATCAGTTTGGTAAAACCCAACACCTCCTTCCGCTCCACCTATGAGTACAACAACATCATGTACTCCGTCGCAGGAACGGCAGTAGGAAATGCCGACGGAAGCAGTTGGGAAGAGGTGGTTCGCAAGCGCATTTTCGAGCCACTTGGGATGACTGGCGCAAACTTCAGTACCCACGATGTACTCAAATCTTCCGACTACGCTTCCCCTCATGAAAAAGGAGAGGATGGCATAACGCAGGTAGTGCCTTGGCGCAATCTCGATAACTGCGCCCCCGGTGGCTCCATCAACGCGGGGGTACGCGACCTTAGTAAGTGGCTACGATTTCAGATAAATGAGGGGGTTTTCGAGGGCAAAAAACTTATCTCTCCCGAAAAACTCCTCGAAACCCGTACCCCTCAAATCGTCGTTCCCGCCGACCCCAACGGGGTATCCCCCATAACACTAAGCACGTATGGACTAGGTTGGGCGGTGTACAGTTATCGGGGGCATACCGTATGCTCACATGGCGGGGCGTTGGATGGATTCCGCTCTCATATCGCCCTTATTCCGTACTTAAAAGTGGGTATCGCCGTTCTAACCAATCTTGCCCCCTCTATGCTCTGCGAATCGGTACGAAACAGCGTACTGGATATGGCTCTGGGCGCACCCGCTGAAGACTGGAACGCCCGTACCCAAAAACAACAGGCGGACGCAATAGAGAAAGCACTCAAAGAGCGAGACGAGCGCAAAGCGAAGAGCCATAAAGAGACCACTCCCTCCCGCGAACTCGCCGCCTATACGGGAGCTTATGAGAACCCCGCTTATGGTACGGCGCACATCACCCTAGTAAACGGTGCGCTACATCTACAGTGGAGCTGGTTCAACATCACGCTCTCGCATCTACATTTTGATACCTTCCTTGCCGAAACCGAGACGCACCCCAGAGTAAATGAGGCAGTGCAGTTCCAACTAGCAAAGGATGGTGAAATCGCTACCTTAAACCTAATTGGTCAAGAGTTTACAAAGGTGAAAGCCAAAGCATGAGACAATCCGAAATCCGTGTCGCATTTCTGCCCGAACTTGCGGGCGACGTTTCCAACTGTGTCTGTATCGTGATAGATGCGCTACGCGCTACCACCGTCATTACCACCCTTTTTGAGCGGGGTTGCCCGTGCGTCTATGTTGCCCCCTCCCACCCTCTTGCAGAAAGTTTTGCACGTGCAAACGGCTATGTTCTTTGTGGAGAGACGAACGGAGTAAAAGCAGAGGGCTTCGACTACGGGAACTCCCCTACCGAGTTTTCTCGCCTCGATTTTACCGAGCGTCCCGTCGTTCTCTCCACATCCAACGGTACAAAAGCCACTGCCGCCGTCGCAAACGCAAAGCGCACCTATCTAGGCTCTGCCCTCAATCGAACGGCTGTAGCACAAGCGGCTTGGGAGGCAGCAAACGCGGAAGAGGCAGATGTGGTTATCGTCTGCTCTGGAACCAACGGCACTTTCACCCTAGAAGATGCTACCGTTGCGGGTCTCTATGTGGAGGCTTTGGTCGCAATGGGAACCGCATGGACAATGCCCTCCCTCTCCGACTCTGCAGTAGCGGCACGACGGCTTTGGCAGAGCGAGCCCAACCTGTTACGGGGATGGATGGAGGGCAGACACGCCCAACATTTAGGAGACATCGGTTTTGGGGAGGACATCGGCTTTTCGGCAACGATAGATAACTCCGGTACTGTTCCTACCCTCGTCACAGAAGAGACCAAAACCAGCGTAGACTGCCCTACTATCTTGGTAGCCTAGAGGAGTTTGACAGCCCATACCATGAGTTCCCTTGTCCCCGAACCCGTCCGTACCCGCTTGGATTCTCTGCGCCAACAGATAGAGACCGCCAACTACCGCTACTTTGCGCTAGATGACCCCTCCATCTCCGATAGTGCCTACGACAGTCTGATGCGGGAACTAAAAGCGATAGAGGCAGAGTACCCCGAACTTATCACACCCGATTCCCCCTCTCAGCGGGTAGGGGCAAACGTCGTTACCACCTTCGACCCCATTCCTCACCGTACCCCCATGCTCTCTTTGGATAACGCTTTCAGTGAGGAGGAACTACGCGAGTGGGAGGCGAAACTACGCCGCCTTATCGGGGCAGACGAAACCTTTCCCATCGAGTACGTCTGCGAACTCAAAATAGACGGCTCCTCTATCTCCCTCACCTACGAAAACGGCAGGCTACTACAAGGGGCAACTCGCGGCAATGGCGAAACAGGAGAGGATGTCACCCCAAACCTGCGTACTATCGCCTCTCTGCCTCTCCAGTTGCGTTCTATGCCCGCGCCAGAACCCAAAGCCCCTCTCTCTCTATTCGACGAAGCCCCTGAACCGCGCCCCCTACCCTCTCTTATCGAGATACGCGGGGAGGTATTTATGACACACCGCGAATTCGCCCGAATCAATGCAGAGATGGATGAGAAGGGGGGTAAAACCTTTGCTAACCCCCGCAACGCTACCGCAGGCAGTCTGCGCCAAAAAGACCCCAGCATCACCGCGACCCGCAAACTAGACATCTACCTCTACACCGTTGGCGCGTGTGAAGGGTGGGAGTTCGAGTCGCAGTACGACCTCATTCAGACCTACAAACAGTGGGGGCTACGCACCAACCCCAACATCAAAATCTGCCAAAATATCGACGAAGTAATCGCTTTCTGCACCGAATGGCGAGACCATAAAGAGACCCTACACTACGATATAGACGGAGTAGTGGTAAAGGTCAACTCCTTTGCGTTACAGAGGGAGTTGGGGCAGGTAAGCCGCTCACCGCGTTGGGCTACCGCCTACAAGTACCCCGCCCTACAGGTTCGCACCAAACTCGAAAAGATAGAGGTACAGGTCGGCAGAACAGGCGCGATAACCCCCGTCGCACACCTAACTCCTGTAGCCGTAGCGGGAGTAGTGGTCTCACGGGCGACCCTGCACAACGAAGACGAGATTCGTCGCAAAGACGTGCGTGTAGGCGATACGGTAGTTATCCAAAGAGCAGGTGAGGTTATCCCCGAAATCGTGGAGGTGGTACTCTCGGAACGGGATGGAACCCAAGAGGAGTTCGCCTTTCCCCAAGAGTGTCCTAGTTGTGGAACCAAAACCGAACGCCCAGAAGGGGAGGCAGTGCGCCGATGTATGAACCCCGAATGTCCACGTAAAGTTCAAGCGCAGATAGAGCATTTCGTTTCGCGGAACGCGATGGACATTGAGGGGCTAGGTGAAAAGCAGGTAGAGCAACTCACCGCCAGCAAACTGGTAAAAGACCCCGCCGACCTCTACACGCTTGCCCTCGACCAACTCCTAACCTTCGAGCGTATGGGCGAAAAACTCGCTACCAAAATCCTCACCAATATCCAAAACAGTAAAACGCGCCCCCTCTCGCGTCTTATCTTTGCGCTAGGGATTCGGCACATAGGGGAACACGTTGCCGAGGTATTAGCGAACCACTATGGAAGTATCGACAAACTACGCACCGCAACCGTAGAGGAGTTGAGTCAAGTCTTCGAGATAGGGCAGACCACAGCGGAGAGTATCGTAGCCTACTTTGCAGAAGCACGGCATCAAACGCTACTCGATAAGCTGGAAAAGGCAGAGGTACGCCCTACCCCTGTTGCTATTGCCCCCGTCTCCACCGTGTTTGCAGGGCAGACCTTTGTCTTTACAGGAACCCTCCTTCAACTCAAGCGAGAAGAGGCGGAGGCGATGGTAAAAGCGCGGGGCGGCAGAGCCAGCGGGAGCGTAAGCAAGCAGACGACCTTTGTAGTAGCAGGTGAAAGTGCAGGGAGCAAACTCGCAAAAGCGCAACAGCTCGGCGTAGGTGTGCTTACCGAAACAGAGTTTTTAGAGCGATGTGCAAAAGCCGATACAGAAGCAACTCTCTCCCAAGAGAGCGCAACCGATACGGGTACAGATACGTAGTATAGTACGAAAACAGACAAAACCCCCGTCACGTATCACCTTAACCCACGTCAAAAGAGGGTGTACCTCACCCAATATACGGAGACACCGCCTTGCAATATAAACAACCGTTTCACTCTCTCCTCACGCTCTGCGCCCTGTTATGCGTAGGGTTTATTGGCAGTGCGTCCCACGCCGCCCCTAAAAGTACCACCCTTTCCAGTTGGAAAGACCTACAGGGCAAAACCTACACCGCCGAAACGCTAAAACAGCACCAAGCCACTGTCTTCTTCTTTGGCTCTACCCAGTGTCCTATCTCCAATATCTATACGCCCCGCATGGTAGAACTCGCGCACACCTACCAACCCAAAGGAGTACAGTTCTTCTTTGTAAGCCCCAACCGCGAAGATAGCCCCGATACTATAATTCAGTACATCAAAGCCAGAAACATCACCTTTCCCGCCATAAAAGACGACGACCTCAAAATCGCCGATAGCCTACACGCCAACCGTACCCCCGAAGCGGTGCTGGTAGATTCAACGGGCGAAGTGCGCTATCTGGGGCGCATAGACGACAACACCGACAGAACCAAAATCGTGCGTAACCACCTAAAGGACGCACTCGATGCCGTACTCACCGGTAAACCCGTCGCCATTGCACGAACCATTCCCCTCGGCTGTGTTATCTTCCGGGATAACCTAATACCTGCCAAAGTCACCTCGAAAGTCACCTACTCCCAGCACGTAGCCCCTATTCTCTACAAGCACTGTGTAGGGTGTCACCGACCCGGCGAGACCGGTCCATTCTCCTTAGAGACTTACCAGCAAGCGCGTACTTGGGGAAAGTACATCAAAGAGTACACCGCCCGAAGGCAGATGCCCCCCTGGAAGGCAGAGCCGGGTATCGGAGACTTCCACGACGCGCGGGTAATGACCAAAGAGGAGATAGTCACCCTAGCCAGTTGGGTGGATTCGGGTATGCCTACCGGAGATATGAAGCGTTGCCCCTCTGTACCTGCCCTCCCCAAAGAGGGTTGGCAACTAGGCAAACCCGACGAAATCGTTCAGTCGGATACCCCCTACCGCCTCACATCTGAAGGTAGAGATGTCTATCGTAACTTTGTGGTTCCCATAGACACCTCTACCGACAGGTTCATCAAAGCGGTGGAGTTTCGTGCAGACAAGCGTGCCGTAGTTCACCACATCATCCTCTACTTCGACCTCTCTGGTAAGTCGGTAGAGCTAGATAAAGCCGACCCCGAACCGGGCTATAGTAGCAACGATTTCGCGATTGGGGTTCCTTCCAACTCCGCGATATGGGTAACAGGTTGGGCACCCGGCAACACCCCCCGCAACCTCCCAGAAGGAACCGCGTTTTGGCTTCCCAAAGGCGCGAAAGTGGTTATGCAGGTTCACTACCATAAAAACGGACAAGAGCAGTATGACCGTAGCCAGATAGGTCTGCACTTTGGGGAGGAGAGCCGTGTAAAGAGAGCGGTATTCACAGGCGAAGTCGTCTACCCGTTCCTAAACCTAAAGCCCGGACTAGCCCGTATTCCTGTAAAGAGCGGCGGATACGTAACACAGGATACCGAAGTTATCGCGGTTATGCCCCATATGCACTATCTAGGGCGCAAAATCAGCCTCGCCGCGCCACCCTGCCGAAAGTGGGGCAGCGATGCGGCGCCGAAGTCCACCAGTGCGACATCGAATGCCTCGATCAACTCATCGATCCTTTGCGCCCCGCCAACGCCCTTCGCGTTGTGCACCGCCAGCCACGTCTCGGCGCGCGTGGCCGCGCCGATGTAGAGCCTGTCGGTGCGGGTGAAGCCGTCCAAAAAACACG
>OMJJ01000238.1 GCA_900299305.1 bacterium
ATAAAGAAAAGACACTCAGTCTCTTTGTTCAAGATTCGGGTGACATACAGGCACCTCACCTTGGCTTGGTTCGTGCGGCCGGATTTACTTGCAAGCAAGTGGCTTTCTATATGAAAAAAGAGCTTGAAAAGCAGTACCCCCCCGCCGTAATGTGGTTTGATGGAGAGTGGGAGCCTACGTGGACGCACGCCATGGGAGCAGACCTCTATCACTATGTACGCGGCTTGGATAAAAACATCCTAGTAAACAACCGCGTGGATAAAGGGCGTTCGGGTATGGCAGGTATGAATGTGAGCGCGGAGTTTACGGGCGACTTTGGTACTCCCGAACAGGAGGTTCCCGCGCAAGGCTTCTCGGATGGAAGGCTGTGGGAGACCTGCATGACCCTCAACGATACGTGGGGCTACGCACGAAGCGACCAAAACTGGAAATCGCAAACGGTACTCATTCGCCATCTTGCCGACATTGCAGGAAAAGGGGGTAACTTCCTCCTCAATGTGGGACCCACCAATCTCGGTGACTTCACAATGGAGACCAAAAACCGGTTAGAGGCGATAGGCAGATGGATGGAGAACAACGGCAAAGCCATCTACGGAACCAGTGCGACCCCCTTCCAAAAACTCGGATTTTCAGGCACTTGTACCCGTAAAGGCAACCGCCTCTATGTCTTCGTATATCAGTGGGGTGCAGAGAACACGGTCACACTGGACGGGCTACAAAATAAAGTCAAGTCGGCGAAAGTACTTGCCACCAAAGAGCAAGTAGGTGTTCGCATAAACGGCTCTAGTATCACCCTCCTCAAACCCGGTATCACTGACCCCGACGCTACTGTTATCGAACTTACCCTAGATGGAGAGGCAAAAATAAAACAGTGAAACGTTACTCTACCTCCCTCATTACTACCCTCCTCTGCCTTACGCTCGCTATCGCAAATGCCGATAACTGGAGCCAGCCCGCCGGACCGAACGGAAACTGGACAGCACAAGGCAAGCACCTCCCATTACAGTGGAGCGGGAGTACAGGGCGCAATATCCTCTGGCGTACCACACTCCCAGAGGCAGGGCAGAGCGGTATCGCAGTATATGGGAACCGTATCTTCTTAACCACCATGAAACCCCTACCCAACCAAGCCGCCTCCAAAGACGGTCATGATGTAGTAGGGTACTGCCTCGACGGAAACACAGGGAAGATACTATGGACAGTCGATTTACCCGGTACCGAAGACAGCCCCTACGCCTACGGGTTCAGCGACTCGACCTCTCCCTCCCCCGTTACCGATGGAAAGCACGTCTGGTTCTTCAACTCTAGCGGGTCGGTGGGATGCTGGGACTACCGCGGAAAGCAGGTCTGGCTACGACGCTGGAAACCCACCAGTGACCGCCCTTTTAATAAGCAGTTCGAGCCAATCCTCTTTGAAGATACCCTCATCACAATGGAGCCACGCGAAGTTGGCGACCCCCTACGCGAAAAAGACCCATGGAACTACCTCAAAGGTTTGGATAAGCGAACTGGAAAAGTTGTCTGGATTTCGGAAGACAGCCTCACCCACTACAACACCCCCGTATTTGGACACACTGCGGACGGAACTCCCGCCATTCTTCAGGGGCGCGGCGGACACCACGACGTACCCGAAAAGCCCATCGGGCTATCGCTTACCAGTCTGGCAGAGGGGCAAGAAGGGCGTTCACTGTGGCGGTTTGCGGCGGAAGGCAAAGCCCTCTACACAATGCACTGGGACAAAAAGTACGCCTACTGGTTCCCCGAAGACACCCCCATTCATCAGGTGGTGGACGCGCAAACGGGCAAACTCGTCAAAACGCAGTCGCTTATCAACAAGGTAGACTATCGCCATTACGACACCAAACAGGGCAAATACCTCCTTGATAGTGACATCAACCTAGGAAAGCAAAATCCGCCCCTGCGGGTCTTTCCCGCGTGGTTCTGTAACGTGGTAGTAGGCGATTACCACTACTTCCTCTGCTTCACCGACCCCGCCCAACACCTTGGACCTCCCTACTGTGTGGGGCGCGTGAATATCAAGACCGACAAAGTAGAGTACCTAGAACTCCCCGTACAGGTCTACCGCGAAGCAGGAAAGCCAGAGCGCATGGTATGGCACGAACCCCAGCCCTCCTCCACCGTAAACTCGCGGGGTATCGACGTGGCAGGCGACCCGCGTTCCCGGCGAGACGGTTGGTTCTGGTGCTTCTTGGGTAGCCCCACCGTCATAAACAACAAAATCTTCTTTACCACCATGCTGGGTGTTACCTACGTAATCGACGGAAACGCAAAAACCCTTGATGAAAATGCCCTCCTAGCCGTCAACGACTTAGGGCTACCGGGGCAGACTTGGAGCCTAAACTCCATCAGTTACGCTAACGGAAAACTCTATCATCGAAGCTTAAAAGAGGTCTTTTGTATCGGAAACTAGCGGGTTATTACCAGAGTAGCCCTCTAAAATCAAAGTAGTACGATTGTCTGACCGTATCAAGATTTTTCGTCTCGGTACGGTCTTTTTTCTGGTAAACTTTCAGTTAAGTTTTTGGTATTGCCCTCAACCCCACAAGGAGGTACCCACACCACAAGATGCTCACCGCAGACGGCTGTTTGAAACGGCGCGAACGCCTTTGGCAAAGCCTGACTACCAAACCGGACTGGATTGTTCTGTCGGAACCCCAACACCTTATCTATTTTGCAAACTTCGCTACCTCTCCCTTTACCTACGCCATTCAGAACGCAAGCGCGGTACTGCTACTAGGTGCGGAGGGAACCAGTATCCTTGTGGTAGATAACCTACAAGTAGAGTTCACGGCAAACGCTTGTGTAGATAGGGTGGAAATTGCGACGTGGTACAATGGCAGAGAGACGGCTCCCTACCGTACCGCCTGTATCACGAATAAGGCACGAGAGGTTCTACAGTCGTGTAAGGGGAGCAGTTTTGGCTATGAACCCGCAACCCACTCCGCGATACTAGAGGGGTTACGAGCAGAGCGGGGCGCGATTCAAACGCTGGATGTTAGCCCAACGATACACACGCTCAAACGGAGTAAAGACCCCGACGAAATAGCGATTTTGCGGCGGTGTATGGGCGCGGCAGAGGTGGGAATGAACGCGGCTATCCAGAACCTAAAACCCGGCATGACCGAGATACAGGCGTACTCACTGGTCTCAGCGGCAATAATGGACGCGATACAGGAT
>OMJJ01000239.1 GCA_900299305.1 bacterium
GGGCATGATAGGTCTCCGGTTCGTGGTTGATTGCACACTCACTATACCGCAAACCTATCATGCACAAACTACACTAGCAACTTGAGTTAGATATACATTGCTCATAACGAGCATACCTCTCTACTCTCTCTTTCCCCCAAAATTGGGGGAAAGATGTCCTGCAAGGACAGAATGAGGGCGAGTGCGTAGTAACAAGTTACCAAAATAGGCTACTTCCCTGCTATCGCGACTAGGTGGCTCTCGGTGCGTATGTAGAGCATCCCATTTGCGATAGCGGGGGTAGCATGAGAGAGTTCCCCTAGTTCGTACTTGCCTATCAGTTTGAAGGTACTCCCCGCCGAGATTACGGCAAGTTCTCCCCGTGTTCCGATAGCCAGCAGTTTGCCGTTACACAAGACGGGGGAGCCGAAGTAGTCTCCTCCTACGCGCTCCCGCCACATCTCTTTGCCCGTTGCCCCCTCGTAGCAGGAGACCACCCCATTATCACCCCAAAAGTAGACGCGCCCCTCCGAGACTATGGGAGTAGGTACATACGACACCCCCTTGGGGATACGGTAGACCATCTCCGGGTTCTGCCCTTTTGTGCGAGAGGGGAGGCGCACAGCAACCGCCGACTTATCGCCTCCTCCTGTGCCGCAGGTAGCAAGCACCATATCGCCCACCCGAATAGGAGACGTAACACAACGTAACGGGAAGAGATTACCTAGTTCCCAGTTGCGAGAACCGGTTTTGGGGTCGAGGCTAGTAAAGCCGTGTGAAGAACTGCTAAAGATAATTTCGTTTTTGCCGTCTTCGGTGCGGTTTACGAGCGGGGTGGCGTAGGGTGCGCCCTGACTTGGGTTGCGCGGGTTTTGCCAGCGTACATCGCCTGTTTTGCTATCTATGCCAAAGAGGTTTCCGGTATTGCCGTCCCCCTCTTGCTCCACCGAGACGATAACGGTGTCGTCTACCACAATAGGAGAGCTACCGCCTCCGTGCTGTAGATTGACCTTACCAAGTTCTTTTTTCCAGAGGGGTTTGCCCTTGTGGTCGAGGGCGTGTAGAACAACCGATTCGGGGGTGTGCCACAGTACATAGACCCGCTCCGCATCTACGGTGGGGGTAGAGCTAGCAAAACTGTTGTATTCGTGGCGATGGTAGGCAGTGAAGTTCCACGTCTGTTTCCAGAGGATGTTACCTGTATCGCTGTCGATGCAGAGCAGGTGGCGTTTGCCCTCGTCGGGGTTTGCGCTGGTGACATAGAGCCGCTTGCCCCACAGAACGGGGGAGGAGTGTCCGAAGCCGGGAAGAGTTATCTTCCAGCGGTAGTCCTTCTCGGTAAGGGTTTCAGGTAGGGAGAGGGGCTTCCCTACTCCCGTACCGTTGGGACCTCGAAAGCGCGTCCACTCTTGCGCCCTAAGCGCAGGAGAGAGAAGCAACACGCCTACCACTACGAGAGGCAGAGTAGCATAACGCACAGACTTCATCGGACTTCCTCCTATCCGTTTGGTTTACGCGATACGTGAGGTGATACCGCCATCTATCACAATAGTTTCGCCGGTGATAAACTCGTTTTCAGTGAGAAGCGTGATAACCTCTGCAACATCGTCCACCGTTCCCTCTCGACGGAGGGGGATACGGTTTTCGAGGTTGTTTTTGACCTGTTCGGGTGTGAGGTAGTCTTGAAAACGGGTTCGGATTACGCCGGGAGCCACGCAGTTTACGCGGATGTTATCGGGGGCGAGTTCTCTTGCCATAACGCGAGTAAGGTGTATCAGGGTTCCCTTAACAGTAGCGTAGGCGGTAGCCCCCAAAACGCCAAGTACCCCTGCCGCAGAGGAGATAAGAATAATCGCGCCTTCTCCCCGCGCCTTGATATGGGGAATGGCGGCACGCCCCAGATGGAAAACGGCGTGTACATGGACATCAAAGGCAGAGTACCAAGCCTCCTCCTCTACGCCCACAAAGGAGCCGGGAACCGCACCCCCTGCACTGTGTACCAGCACATCCAACGCTCCGAGTGCGGCTACGGTCTCTTCTACACAGCGTTTTGCGTCTTCTGGTTTACCCATATCGCCCTGAATGAAGACGCATTTGCGCCCCAGAGCCTCTACTTCCTTGATGACCTCTTCTGCCTCAGCATCAAGGTAACGCCCATTAAGGGCAAGGTCTGCCCCGCGTCGTGCGAAGTCTAGTGCCGCCGCCGCTCCAATTCCTCTTGTGCCGCCCGTTATCAGGCAGACTTTTCCCGCAAGTTTCAAAGGTTACTCTCTCCTCTCGTTATGTTACTATCTTCGGGGTTCTCGTTGGTCTTTGGTCTGGTATGTGGTGGGTTTGCCGTCTTTCCCAATCTGAACGGTGTACGACTTAGAATCCGCCGCTACCGAGAGTTTGATAAACTGCGCGGTGCAGTTCTCGTCCCAGTTGGCAATGCGTTCGCGGGAGGTGTTTTCTGCTTCGCTTGCCGTTACGTTTCGATGGAGTTGCCATATCGCTTCTAGCCCCGGAACCGCTTTGAGGGACTTGGTAACGTCGGGGTGTCCGCCTTTGCGGGGCCCGTTGTTGAAGATAGCGACGCGGGGGGCAACAGTCTTGATAAGCACCGAGTTGTTGCTGATTTCTAGTCCATGGTGCGTGGTTAGGTACACGTCCACACTACCAAGCAGGTTGACGGGAGAGACGAGTTTGCTCTCAATGTTCCAAGTCAGGTCGCCCAAGTCGATAAACCGCCAGTTTCCAAAGCGCAGGGTAAAACCTAGGCTGTTCGCGTTGTCGCTGGTGTCTTTGGGCTTTTCGGTTATCTGGCTAGCGAGGGGGTTGGGTTGTGCGTTTTGGCGCGGAGCAACCGCCTCCTGCATTCCTACCACACAGCGGAGTTGTACATTAAGGGAGTCCTCTGCGCGTTTGAGGGGAACTCGGTCTCCTGCTTTCAGGGTGATAGATTTGCCTTTGGAAGCCTCTTTGTAGGCGGCGATAAGTTTGGGGAAGTTGTCGGGATCGTCGATGCTCTTTTCGGGAATCCCGTGGTCGTAGAACTTGATGCAGGGAATGAGCTTGGCGAGTGCACCGTGACCGCCGTAGTGGTCGAGATGCCAGTGCGTTACGATAAGGTTATCTATCTGCTTGAGGTTAGCGACTTTGCTAGCGACCTCGAAGATGCGTTTAGCGTCACGGTCTCCGGGGTTGCCGGAGTCGATAAGGATAGACTCTCCCGCAGGAGTGACCATGAGGGTGGCTTGCCCTCCTTCGGTGTCTATAAAGTAGATGTCTAGCCCCGGCTTTTGGGCGGAGGCGGGTAGTGCGAAGAGGGCTAACAACAGTAGCACCACAGGGAAGCGTTTTAGCATGGGTTTCTCCTTAGTAGGTAGAGGGTTGCGGTAATGTTGTGGTTTGCTCTCGCAGATTCCTCCCTTATAGCAAAATAGAGAGTACTGTTTAAGTAGTCTTGCGCTTCCCCTTCCCAACCAGAACCAATGTACCCACACCACAGAAGAGTACAAACCAGTTTCCAAAGCGCACGTAGGGAGTTAGCCCTTCGTGGAGAGCAACCTTTTGGGTGAGGGAGGTATCGGTATCGGTGGGAACGGAGGCTACTACCTGCCCTCTTGAGTTAATGATGCCGCTGATACCGCTATTGGTAGAGCGCACCACGTCTCTGCGAGTCTCTACGGCGCGTAGTACCACCGTCGCGAGGTGTTGTTCCATCTGACTACGGCTCTGCGCCCACGAGTCGTTGCTGAGTGAGAAGAGGAGATTTGCCCCTTGTGCGGTGAGAGTAGCAGGGATATGTGGATAGGTTCCTTCGTAGCAGATAAGTACCCCCAACTGTGTGGATTTATCTGCTTTTTGCGGAGTGGGTAGCGTGAGTGGGTGTAGCCCATCGCCTTGTGAGAGGTCACTCTCGAAGAACCCAAACGCTTGCACAAGAGCGGGATGCCAGTAGGGACGGAACGGGATAAACTCGCCAAAGGGAACGAGGTGTTGTTTGTCGTAGTGTGAGAAGGAACCATCTGTACCGAACAGAATGGCGGAGTTTGTCTCCTGTTGAGTAGTGCTATCCGAGAGGTTTGCCCCGCTTAGGATGGGGGTTCCTGCCTCCTTTGCAATAGCCGCCATTCGCAGGTATAGGTAGGGGAAGGTGTGGAGGGGCAGGGTTGTCTCTGACCAGACGAGCAGGTCGGTTTTCTCTCTGCTTACCGCCTCTTGTGTTTTGCTTAAAACGGTGTTTAGGGTCTGTACCAACTCATTGCGGCTAACTTTGGTGGGAAAGTTGCCCTGCATTACCGTCACTTTTAGAGTGGTTTCTGTGGGAGTGGGAACCAGTGTACGCAGTTTTCCGGTTAGGCAGATAAGCACGAGGAGTAGCCCCGCAACCCCTACCCAGCGCACACTCTGCTCTTGTCCCCGATGTTGCCACCAGTGAGCAACTCCCGCGTTCATCAGCACAATAAGGAAACTGAGTCCATACGCCCCCGTAAGATCGCACCACTGTAGCACAGGGGTAAAGAGGTACTGACTATAACTGAGTTGCGCCCACGGCATCGAGAGGCTTCCTAGCGTTCGTACCCACTCTAGTACCACCCAAGAAGCCGCGTAGAGCATAACCCGCTCACCACTGGAGAGGTTACGAGATAGCCGCCACACCACGCCGCTCCATAGCCCGTAGTAGGTTGCGAGTATGGGAATGAGTGCCGCCCACGCCGCCCAACCGATAGCGGAACCCGTCCAGCCCTGTACCGTTACCCCTATCCAGTAGCACGTTAAGCCCATAAATACCAGCCCCGCTACAAACCCCCAACCAAACGCTTGCCGAAACCGTTTTGCTTGCGGCAGTGCCACCATAAGGGGGGCGAGTGCTACATACACCAGTGGAAACAGTTTTGCGGGGGAGTAGGAGAGCCAGAGCAGTAGCCCAGAGAGCAGTGCCAAGCGCACTCCTAAGAGATAAGGGGTAGTTCGACCCCTTATCTCTTGTTGCGGGAGAGGGGTACTATCGGTTATAATAGGGAGAGGTTCAGACATACCCTTTGTTGTACCCCATACCTCGCTGTAAGGAGTAGTTTTTTATGAAGCAGATTTTGCGGAACGTGGTCGCACTACGGTTTCGTATCGAGAGTTATCGCCCCCAAACCGCTCTTGCTCCCCTGCTTATTGGGCTACTGCTTCTGTTTATGGCAGGAGGGTGCGCCCGATTGCCTCCTTCCAAAACGGCTCTGTCGGGGAAGCGGTTGCACGTTGTAGTGCGCTTTCGCTCTCCTATCAACCCCAATAACCACTACTTCTTTCTGATAAACAACGCCAGTGACCAGAACGCACCGGGACCGGTTCCTGTTTTGAACCCGCCGTATGGCAACGGATTCGCTACGGGGTCAGGAGGGGGTACGGCGGGGTTTACCGACTTTGTGCGCTTTGATAACCTACAACCGCAGGGGTACGGTCTCTACCACGCGCTAGGCGACCCCAACCGCTCCAACTTTATCTTTGAGGGTCAACCCGTAGCGTTTACCGCCCCCGATTCTAGCGACCCGCGTTCGGCGAACCTGCTCCAGTTCGATATAGACCTCTCTCAACTGATTGTAGATGGCAACGGCAACCCCCTCCCCGATGCTACACAAGCCACCCAACTCGCCAACGCTATCCGCTTTCTGCAAATCAACTTTGTCTCTACGGATGTGATACCGCGTGATGTGGCAACGGCGGTAGTGAAGCAGGTCGATTCGTTGGGAGACAGCCGTACCTTACTGGGCGCGAGTAGTTTTCTGATTATAGATACTTCTCAGATTGGGCGTATCTATGACAACGCCTCCTTTTTGGGGCAAGCCATTGCCGAACCAGACACCCTCGACGTATTTAACGGCAACGACCCCTCTTTGGATATGGTGGACTGGAGCATTGAGATACGGCAGGTACGCTAAACGATGAGCCTTTTTAACCGCAAATCTACACAGCCTTCTGTTTGGCTTCTGGTGCTTCTCTGCCTGTTTACTTTTTTCTGGCGGCTTGGCTCGGTTCCGCTTTTCGACCTCGATGAGGGGCTATATGTCGCCTGTTCGCGGCAGATGGTACTCTCTGGGGACTATGTTACCCCCCGCCTCAATACGCACCAGTCTATTCCTCCCTACACCACTCCCACCCCGTTTTTTGAAAAGCCGATAATGGTCTACTGGCTTTCGGCGGGGGCGCAACGGCTCTTTGGAACGGTGGAGTGGGCGGCACGACTCCCTGTTGCCACGCTCTCCCTTTTTACGACGTTGCTTATCGCCTATATGGGGTCTTGGTGGTTTGGGCGAAGGGCGGGCTTCTTTGCGGGGGTACTCTACGCGATTGCGCCTATGACGATTGTAGACGCACGGCAGATGACGACGGATGCTCTGCTTGTGTTTTGGCTCTTGCTCACCTTCTTCGCGTTTACCCGCCTAACGGGAGTAGGGAAGTCACCCGAACTCACGGCACGGGCACGGGGGGGCTATGTGTTCCTGTTTTGGATGGGGTGTTCGTGTGCTCTGCTTACGAAGGGGGCAGTGGGACTGCTACTGCCGGGGCTTATCATCGGAATTTACTGGATGCGTAGCCTTTCGGAACGGGGAAAAGAGCGACTGCGAGAGGCTTGGGGCAAGTTACAGTGCTTAAAGCCGTTGTTGGGGTTTGTGTTTCTGTTTCTTATTGCCGCCCCTTGGCATATCGTTATCGCCCAGCACGGCGAACGCGACCAAGAGGGGAACACCTTCATTCAAGAGTATATTGTTCGTCAGCATATCGGGCGGTTTAGGGGGAGCGATAAGGTACACAATGCTCCTGTCTATACCTATGTGGGCTACTTTCTTATGGGTTTCTTCCCTTGGGCTTCGTTCGCGCCCGTCGCTTTTCGCCGCCGCCTTCCCGCTATTGGTAACGAGCCAGACCCCCACGATACCCCTCAAGAGGGGGACGCACACCTGTTTTTGCTGGTTTGGTTCTGGACGATATTTATCTTCTTTAGCCTAAGTGCCGCCAAACTACCTACCTACATAGTGCCTATCTACCCCGCCGCCGCTCTCTTGTTAGGCAGATGGTTCAATCGTACCCTTGAGGGGGGCGCGGATAGAGCCTTGCAGGTAGGTACATTTATCGCCGTTATTGTAACGGGCTTGATGCGGGTTGGGGTGGAACTTAGCCCCCGCTTCGCACGTCCCGGCAACCCTGTTCCCCTGGATGTACTAACCATAGGTCGCCACGCTACTTCGGTGCTTATGGCGGGTAGCCTAATCGCGTGGCTCTGCTTGCTTTGGATTAGGCGTACCCACCACGCACGACGGCTTGGGATTGCGGTCATGGCGGTAACGATGTTCGCATTTTCGGGACTGATGATAACGGAGGGGTACGGCTTTCTGGGGCGCGGTGTACTCGGTCCTTACCAACGCCTAGCCAGTAGGGCTAATGCAGAGGCAGAGCAGGGAACCCCCGTTATCTACTACCAAGTAGACCCGCGCCGCCCTAGTATGCTGTTCTACTCCACCTATGCCCCCTACGAGTGGAAGAAACGCCCCCTCTCTCCTATGTTGCTCCCGCTGTTACTAAAGTCTCCCAAAACAGGGGTACTGGTAATAACCAAACAAGAGGAGTACCACAAGTTCCTGATAGCCGAAATCGGGCAACAACCGGAACTCAAAATGGAGTTTGTGGCAGAGGAAGGAGTGGGACAAGAGGGTTGGGTGTTGGCGCATATTCGCTTGCAGAAGGAGAGGCGGTAACGGTGGCACTCTCTCATGCCCAACAAATAGAGGTGGGTCGATTCTACTGGTGCGAAACCGCGCCCTCTCGTAGCAACCTACTGCGGCTCTTTAGCGATAAGACGCGCCGCCCAGTGCTGGTTATCGCAAAGATAGGAGATTTCGCCGCAATCTATCCGTGTAGCAGTTTTGGGGGTAATTTGGGGGCGAGTGAGTGGGTAGGCGACATTTTTGAGAGCGGCGACACACACCTTATTTTCGGGGGTGGGCTGTTCTATGTTCCGCTTTCGGATATAGATGTACCGGGGCGAGTTTGGAGTGACTGGAGTACATGGCACAAAGTACACCGCCATATCGTACAGAGCGACTTGGATAATCTACGGCGCAGACATGGCGAACGCCTGAAAACTCCGCTTGCAGGGCAAGATTCGCGCCCGAAAGAGCGGCTGGTGACCTCCCTTTCCGACCTCCTTAACCCCGACATCAAGGCGCAGTTTGCAGAGGCAAGCAAGCCTCCCCCCTCTCCGCCACCGCCCCCTAAAAAGCCTACGCCCCCACCGCGCCCCAAGCCTCGCCTCTCTCCTCAAGAGGAGTTTCGCCGTGCTGTTGATGGGATTATGCCCTACGAGATTTTACAAAAAGAGGACGATTTTTGAGTAAGAGCCGGCTATGCTATACCTTCTCTTCAAAAGAAGGAACTAAAGGCACTGCCAACGAATGTTAGGCAGTGCCTTTTTGTGTCTTTTTGTACGATGCAGAGGAGACGCTTACCATGAGTGAACCGTTCCATCCTAATCTACCGCCACTTCCCCTCGATTCGCCTTGCCACCTCCTGCCTTCCGAGATAGAGTGGGCAACCAAGCAGTGCAAGCGGCTTAAAAAAGGCTCCAAACTCCGCCTCGCAGTAGAGGCGTTTTTAGAACACCCTACGCAAGTATCCGAGGCGGATGTGTTGACGGTGCTGGTTCATGCACGGGACATTGGGGCGTTTGCATGGCGCAAAAACCGAATCGCTTTGTGGGCTTTGGGGCGTATGTCGCTCACGCCTACCCAAAAGAGGCAGGTTACGAAGGTATTGGCGGAGATGCTTAAAAAACCTACTCTGCCCGACTTTGCCCAGTTGCTAGGTTCGTGGTGGTTTGGGGTGTCTGTACTTACAGGTTTGTGGATGAGCGCGACCTCACACTACGATGCTCCTAACTTATGGGCTTATATTGCTCTTTTGAGTATGGGGCATTTTCTGTGGGTGTGGCTGGTAGCAAGTATATGGGGCGATGTTCACTATAACCTGCTTCGTGCTACTGCGGTGGAAGCGTTGGGGCTGATGGCAGTACCAGAGAGCGCAGAGCCGATTACCCATACCATGTACGACATTGCGTGTATACGAAAATGGTCGCTGGACAAGCGTTTACGGGAAGCAGTAACGGAAGCACTTCCCCGCTCTTTGGCAACCCTCACTCCAGAACACTATCAGAGGTTAGAGCCGGAGTTGGTGCCAAACCTGTACCGCCTACTAAACTATGTACACGAGCCGCTACAACTTCAGATTTTAGAGGCGTTGGGGCGCATGGGAGATGGGAGGGCGGTACAGCCCCTACAAAGACTCCTTGCCAAAACAAGAAGCCATGCAGTACGCGATACCCTGCAAAGAGTGCTTCCTATCTTGGGGCAAAGACTGCAACGAGAGACTGCACCCCATACCCTACTACGCGCCTCCTCTGCACCACAAGAAGCACCCGAAACGCTACTGCGCCCCCTAGAGGGGAGCCATGATGACCAACCAGAGTATCTGCTACGAGCGGTGAACCCTGTCAAGTCCGATATAGGAGAGCCGCTGGCGGTGATGGATTTGGGACTACAGTCGTCTGCTACAGAGAACAAGTCTCCCTCGGATTAGGTTTTTGGGGTATCTGTATTGTGTTTTGAGATAGGTAGGGGGTTAGCACTCACCCCCCCTAACCCTGCCCCTTTACAAGGGGAGGGAATTTCGCCCTCTCATAAGTGGTTCGAGGGATGGTTACGGAACACAGATTAAAAAGTCAGTTTGTACAACCTTGCAAGGAGTATTTTGCTACGCATGAAACATATTTGGCTCTACCTAAACCAGTCCGACATTGAGACGGAACGGCTACAGTGTGAACAGGAGGGGCTAGACCTCTCTTCGGTACAGGAAGACTTTGAACGGGTAAAACAACTCGACCTAGAAGACCTCTCGAATCAAGCCCAAGCCGAGGCTTTGCTGGATAAGACCATACAACTCCCCCTAAAGGCGAACTACCCGTTTGTGGAGCCTTCGGACTTAGAGGGGATTCGCGCTCAACGCCCCGCCAATCGCCCCGTGCTTTCCTCTCTCTCCCTCACCCCTGCCGAGCTAGAAGACAAGGTATATGGTGCGTGGACAGGGCGGGCAACTGGATGCCTTTTGGGGAAGCCCGTGGAGGGTTGGCGCAGACCACGTATGTACGGCTACCTAAAAGACCTGCATCGGTTCCCGCTCAACGACTTTTTCCGCTATCACGTAGACGCGGAGGTACAAGAGAGATACCACCTCAACCCAAAAACCTGCTTTGCCGACCTCGTTTCGGCTATGCCAGAAGACGACGACACCAACTACACCACGACAGGGCTTGCGATTTTCAAACGCTTTGGGGCGAACTTTACGCCTACGGATGTGGCAAACTTCTGGCTAAGTGATATTCCGATTCTCCACACCTGTACCGCCGAGCGCGTGGCATATCGTAACTTCTGTAGGTTAATTCCGCCTCCTGCCTCCGCCAGTTTTCGCAACCCCTACCGCGAGTGGATTGGGGCGCAAATTCGGGCGGATTTCTTTGGGTATGCCGCGCCGGGCAACCCAGAACTTGCCGCCGAATTTGCTTGGCGGGATGCCTGTATCTCTCACATCAAGAACGGAATTTATGGGGAGATGTGGGCGGCGGCGATGATTGCGGCGGCGTTTGTTAC
>OMJJ01000240.1 GCA_900299305.1 bacterium
AAGGGGGGACGGTTTTCGTTTCTATCTAACTTTACGCGGCACGGCTACGTTTGCCTTTCAAGCCTCCTTTTCGTCCAATTTCTGCCATGTGTTCACGGTTACTTGCTACCTTCTGCCCACCGCGCCGTCCGATTTCTGCCATATACTCACGGTTTCGTGATACTTTTCTACCCCCCAAACTACCCGCGTAGGCGTGTCCTTCGGGGTCTCCATACCAGCCTCGTTTTCCTTCCAAAACGGGGCTATCTAACGCACTGTCCTTAATCTCTTCCTCACTTTTGCCTTGCTCATTGGGTCTCATTCTGATACCTCCTATTGTTAATTTTTTCAAACCCATTTTGTACGCTTTGTAGTGCGATTGTTACTTAAAACACCGCTCTTTAATAAGGAAAAGCGGTCTCTCTACTCAATTATGACGCTGTAACCTGTACTTTTGTTCCCACTACGGTACATAATAGAAGAGTAGATAGGCGAGGGGAAAAATACACCTTCTTGCTTCAAAATTTCCCCTAGAAAAGAGACTCATGCTCACCACCAAACATGACAGGCACGATACTTGGAACCCAGAGACCACCTACGTGGTAGGACACCAACGCCCCGATACCGACGCGATAGCCTCTGCATTAGGCTTTGCGTGGTATCTTACCGCTATCGGGCGCGAAAATGTGCAGGCGGCACGCGCCGGTCAACCCGGTCAGCAAGCTATCTTTGCCCTCCGAAAATTTGGGCTTTCTAGCCCCCAACTGCTTGCAGGTGTCGCACCCACCTTTGGACACGCCGTTATTCGTCAGCCCTATGTACGCCCCACCGACCCGCTTCCTGCCGCCATGATGCGTGTGGCTGCTGGTGATAGGGTGATCCCTTTGGTAGATGAGGAGAATCGCCCTGCTGGAGTAGTAACCTCACTGGCACTTGCGCTTGCCTATACCGCCCCTACCAACATCATGCACACGCTGATGCAACCCTGCTCTACCATCGCCGAACAGCCCCAAGTCTTTCATCAGCGCGACAAAATCAGCGACCACCGTAACTCCCTTCTTCGTAGTGAAAACGATGACTTTCTTGTGGTATCCGACGACGGTGAGTATGTGGGAGTCGCTACTCGCCGCCGTATTCTCGAACCCACTCGCGCCAAACTCTACCTTGTGGACCATAACGAACTAGGACAAGCCGTTACCGACGCAGAAGAGGCGGAGATTGTGGGAGTGCTAGACCACCACCGCTTGGGTAACTCGCCTACTGCGCTTCCTATTCCCTTTGTGGTCGATGTGGTGGGTAGCACCAGTACCCTCGTCGCAGAACACTGTATCACCGCAGAGGTCACGCCCCCGCAGGGACTTGCAGGGATGCTTCTTAGCGGTATCCTCTCCGATACCCTTACCTTCCGCTCTCCTACCGCTACGGGGCGCGACAAAGTAGCGGCAGAGTGGCTTGCCGAAATCGCCCAAATAGATATGCTTGCCTACGGCGACGAACTGCTTCACGCCGCTCCCGGTTTGGGCGCACGTACCATTCAAGAGATTTTGGATACCGACAGAAAAACCTATACCATGGGCGGACACCCCATCAGTTTGGCACAGGTAGAGGCGACGGGTTTTGGCTCACTTCCCTCCCGCCGTGAAGAGATTCTTGCCGCAATGGAAGAGTGGAGACAGCGCGAAGGTCTTGCCTTCTTTGGACTCATGGTAACGGACGTAGTAACGGGAACCAGTCGCCTCCTTACCCGAAGCGAGAAGTGGATAAACGCTATCCTACCCTATACCCGCTTGGGAGAGGGTGAGTACGACATCGAAGGAATGGTGAGCCGCAAAAAACAACTGGTTCCCGCCCTCAGTGCGCTACTGGACGAAAGCCGCTAATGCCTACCCCGTGGGAGAGCCTAAGCCAACACCAAAAAGCGGCGGTACTGCACGATGAAAGCCCCGCGGCGGTGTTTGCCGGACCCGGTAGCGGAAAGACGCGGGTAGTCACACTTCGCACTGCCCGCCTCATTACACAGGGCAAAAACATCCTCGTTACCACCTTTACCAACGACGCAACCCAAGAGATGCGCCACCGAGTAGAGCAACTGGTAAGCAAAACCGATAGCAACAGAGCGCACATCACCACGCTACACGCGCTCTGCCTCTCCCTACTTCGTAAGCAAAAGGTAACATTTCAACTCCTCACCGACGAGTTTCAACGCCGTAGCCTCGCCGAAGCCGCCCAAGCACACGACTTAGATGGGGGTGTAGGCGGCTTTCTCAGTCTCACCTCCTACCTCAAAAATCAGGGACAGACCGCTACCACCTACCAGCACGACGGCTCGTCACAAGACCGCGATTTCCTGTTTGCTTGGCGAGACTACGAACGGCGCAAAGCAGAAAAAGGGCTTCGTGAGTTTGATGACCTTATCCTAGACGCAAAGCAACTACTAGAGCAGAACGACGCGGTACGCAGAGAGTTCGCAAATGCCTACTCACACATCATCGTAGACGAGTGCCAAGACATGAACACCCCGCAGTATGCGATTGTGTTCGCACTAGGCAAAGACCACAAAAACCTGATGCTAGTCGGCGACATGGATCAGTCACTCTACGGATTTCGCGGGGCAGATACCGAGACGTTCCGCCGCTTCTCACAGCACCCACGCACCACCGTCTACGAACTGCGCGAAAACTACCGCAGTACCCGCTCTATTATCCACTTCGCCGATAGCATTATCCGTCAAGATACCGAACGCCGCGCCCTCGTCTTTCTTCCCACCCGTCCCGAAGGCGACCCCGTGCAGTGGCAACGCTACCCCGACCCCGATATAGAGGCGATTGCGGTAGGTGAGCAGATACTGCGGCTCCACAACGGCGGCGCAAACTATAGCGACATGGCTCTGCTCTACCGTACTAACGCGCAAAGTGAGGCGTTTGAGCGCAACTTCGCCGCCCTCGAAATCCCCTACCTAATGAAAGAGTCTGGGGACTTCTATGCGCGTAAAGAGGTACAGGGACTACTTGCTTACCTTCACTTTTTTGCGGATAAAGACCAGCAAGGGAATACCGGAGGCGATGAATGGCTACTCGCACTACTAAACGTTCCGAACCGAAAACTATCGCGGATGGTAGGGGGACAACTACGTAACTACGCCGAAATACGCGGCAGACGCATTTGGGAGGTACTAGGCGATTTCCATGCGGATAGCCTACACGCCCACAAAACTCTGCGCTCTCTGCGCGAAGAACTGCTGAAAATAGAGGCGAAACTCCCCTCGATTACCCATGCAGGAGAGGCAATTCACACTATTCGGCAAGTAACCTACTTCGACGACTGGCTAAAGAAGAGCGAAAAAGACGAGCGGGACAATGACCGCCTACAGAACGTCCAAAGGATGCAGTCTGCCGCCGCCCACTACGCCACCATCGCAGAGTACTTAGCCGCCGTTCAGAAGGTACGCGACGAAGCCGAACGCCGCAAAGCCGAACGAGCCAAAAAGCGCAAGAAAGAGGAGGCGGTCACGTTCTGCACAGGGCACTCCGCCAAAGGCTTGGAGTGGCGGTTTGTGTTTGCCGTAGGGTGGAGTGAGCAGATACTACCACACCACAAATCGGAAGACATCGCGGAAGAGCGGCGCATTGCGTATGTCATGGCGACTCGTGCTAAAGACCGCCTTGTTATCTCCTCGCTGGAGAGTTGGAACGACGCGATAACCTCCCCCTCCCGCTTCCTGATGCAAGCGCAGATACTGCCTACTACCGCTACCCCCCAAGAAGAAAAAGTAGAGCAGACAGAGCAGGAAGACCTTATCGGGGGGCTGTTTCTTGTGGATGTGTAGCCGCTAGAAAGAAAAACAACCATGTCATCAAACGAAGAAGCATCACACAGACACACACTACCCCCAAAACTTGCTCAACCCGCGCAACGTGCACTTACAGGAGTGGGCATTACGTACCTAGAATAACTTACCGAAAGGCGCGAGGCAGAGATAATGGCATTGCACGGCATAGGGCAAAATGCAATGTGCTTACTTCGGGAAGCACTACAGGCACACCAACTTACTTTCCGTGAATAGCCTACAGCGAGGGAGATAATGGCAAGCAAAACTTTGTTCGAGAAGACCATCGAAATTCAGGCTCCACCAGAACGAGTATGGGCAGTAATGAGAGATGTAGAGAGGTGGGCGGAGTGGACGGCAAGCATTAGCAGCATCAAAATAGTTGGGGCGGCTCCGTTGGGAGTGGGTAGTTTTCTACTTATTCGCCAGCCCAAACTAATCCCTGCAAAATGGCGAGTTACACAGTGGGAAGAGGGAAAAGGCTTCGTTAGCATCAACGCCACTCCCGGACTATCTGTTACCGCGAAGCACTGGATAGAACCCACAAACTCAGGAAGCCATGTCATGCTATCCATTCAGTTTGAGGGGCTACTTGCCCCTCTAGTCGCAGGTATATTCGCAAACCTAAACGAACGCTATCTTACCCTAGAATCTCAAGGACTCAAGCGGCGTAGCGAGGAGAACTAAGTATTGGGGGCGTTCTCAGGGGAGTCGTCGATAGGTCTTAGGAGTTCGTTGGCTGGAGTTACGTCTGTGTTGTAGGCAGGGCGAAGCAACTCCTCTTGGTGTTCGGGGGCATCGGAGGCACGTAGAAGGGTCTGTGCGTTGCGTACCTCCTCAATATGAACCCGCAGATACGCCTCACACTCCTGTGCCGCAGTTCGCACTGAAGTGCCATACTTCGCCCCCTCTGCAATCTCCTGCACCACTTCTAAAGAGGTCTCATCGCCTATCTGCTCCAAACCCTTGAGAATAGCGATTTGAAACGGAATATCGTTCTTCTTGAGGTGTTTGTGTAGGATTTTACGGTGTGCCGCAGTCAACATATTCGTATGCTCTAACCGCAGTTGAGGAAGCAGCGTAATTAAGGTATTACGAGATTGGGATTGTAGGTCTTTTTGGTTGAACTCTAACGCCTCTAACAAAAAAGGAACGGCGCGTATATCACTACTTTTTGCAAGGGCTGTCACCCCCTGCTTTTGTGCCGAGGATGCCACAAAAGCCGTACTCAGAACCGCGGTGAAGGAACCTATCAAACTCAACAACTGCACCTTAGCAAAAACCGCCAACAGAAGAAGTACCCCCACGATACTAAAGTAGACAATAAACCCCCTACGAATACGGTATGCACGCCTCATGCTCTCTTCCTTCATAATGGTTAGCAGAATATCCGTACCCTCCTGCCCCATCTCCAAAAGAACTTCTACTGCGGATTCTTGCACCTTTACGTCCTTGTTGCTTAGTTTTGCCTTCAACACCTCAATAAGTCCCGGCGTTGCGGCGAACTTTACAGGGGGCATAACAGTGGCTTGAGGTAGAAGTGGTGATGGCTCCGGTTCTTGAAACTGCTGTTGCATAGTGATATAACCTCTTACTTGGAAAGGGCAAACTTTTGAATACGTGCGTTTTGCGTATCGCAAACGTAGAGGTTGCCTCTGCTATCGAACGCCAACCCATGCGGAGTTCGGAACTGTCCGGGTTGCTCTCCCAAGCCCCCCAACCTCTGTAGAAACTTCCCGGTATTGGTAAACTGCTGTACCCAGTGGTTGGTCGCGCTGACCCATACGTTCTCCTGCCTATCTACCGTAATCGCAATGGGACCGGGCAGGTTTTTGGCACGTCCCCCAAAGCCGCCCGGTTGGATTCCATTGTCGCCCCAAGAGAGCAGGTAGTTTCCCTCTGCAGAGAACTTCTGAACACGTCCCACGCTTCCTTCGGTGGTGTATACGTTGTCGTGCTTATCCACCGCGACAAACTGCGGACCACCGGTGCGATTGGCAGGGTTCTCATTGCCGCCAAACTGTCCGGGCTCTACCCCGTACTCGCCCCAAGTCCGCAAAAACGTACCCTCTGGAGTAAACTGTTGAACGCGGCGATTTACTTGGTCGGCGATAAAGAGTGTGCTGTTATGTGCAATCGCAATGCCCCCCGGCTGAAGAAACTGTCCGCTCTCCTTACCGTTCTCTCCCCACTGATGGAGCGGCTTCCCTTTCGCATCGTATACCCCGATAATCCCAGAGAGCATATGGGCTACGTAGACCCGTCCTTCCCTATCTACCGCGATACCCCCCGGATACTCTTGTACAGGAAACGACGAAATAAACCTCCCTCTGGTGTCAAATTTTTGAACGCGGTTGTTACGAAACTCCGTCACCAGTATCTCGTCGTGCCGATTGATAGCGATACCAATAAGAATATCGAACTCGCCTTCGGCTTTGCCTCGCTTGCCCCATTGCGTTACAAAGCGCGGCGGGGTAACGGAGGGCACACTCGTTTTCGCCTCTCTTGGCTTCGCAAAAGTACACAGTGCGGTTGTACCCATCTGCAAAAGGGTTCTGCGGGTGACGACTGGTCTATTCAACATTTTTGCCTCATTTCGTAAGGGTATAGGCTCTTTGGGTGCAAAAAAGAGGTCTTAAAAGGGATAAACATAGTTTACCCACTACGACTCACGATTCCGAGGAGGAGAAACCACCTCTAAGGATAATCTATCTAAACGAAAATAGGAGGGGCGAACCTTGAACCAACAGACAACACTACCCGAAGACGACCAAGAGGGGGCAGAGCCTTCCCCCCAATCCGCAGAGTTCCGAAAGATGTGGCTCTTGCTCGGTCTGGGGTGGGTGGGTACGAATATAGGCTACTCGGTAGTAGGGCTACCCCTACGCATTATGCTCAAAGAGAACATGCACGTCAGCGCGGCGATGTTGTCTCAGTTTATGTTTATTGGTCACTCTACCAACTACATCAAACCCGTTGCAGGTATCCTCACCGACTGTTTTCCGCTGTTTGGCTATCATCGACGCTCTTATGTGTTGCTCAACCTCTGTTTGTGCGCCTTTGGTTATCTGCTGTTCTCATTCTTACCGCACCAGTATACGCTTCTCCTCGTCACCTATACCCTTATGTACATGACGGTAGTCTTTATTAGTACCACACTTGGCGGGGTTATGGTTCAAACGGGTACACGCTTCCGAACCTCTGGACGGCTCTCGGCACAGCGCATCGGGTCGTTTCGGTTTGCAGATGTGGTGGGTGGTTTATCGGGAGGGTTCTTGGCGCAGTTCCCGCTCTATTTTGCTACCAGTATCACCGCCTTCTTCCATCTTATGCTATTTCCCCTCTACTACTTCCATCTAAAAGAGGAGCGCGACTACACCGTAAACCGTGAGGGATTGCAGAACGCCAAACGGCAGTTTATCGCTCTGTTTCGTAACCGTAGCCTTATGAGTGCCGCCGTTATGATATTTCTTATCGCTATCTCTCCCGGTTTTGGAACGCCCCTCTTCTACTATCAGCGGGATGTTTTGCATATTAGTACAAAGTACTTGGGGGTTTTGGGGGTTATCGGCTCTACTTGTGGGGTTGCGGGGGCTTGGTGCTATACACGAGTCTGCCGCCGTCTTACGCTACGTGGGATTCTCTGTTGGAGTATCGTTCAGCACTCCATCGGTACACTCCTCTACCTCTACTACAAAGACACCGCTTCGGCAACGTGGATTACAGGAATAGAGGGCATTACGGGAATCCTTGCTACTTTGCCCGTCTACGATTTGGGCGCACGTGCCACCCCGAAGGGCAGTGAGGCTCTCGGCTACTCGGTAATGATGAGCGTTTGGAATCTCAGCTCGGGGTTATCCGACTGGATAGGCTCCAAACTGTTCGATATACTCCACCAAAACTTTACGCCTCTTATTTGGCTTAATTCGGGGACGACACTTATTGCTCTTCTCGCTATCCCTCTGCTTCCCAAAACGCTCCTAGCACAGAAAGACGCATCCTAAAGAGTCCCGTTCGGCGGGTTTTCGGGGTAAACTATCTCAAAACTACCAAACGAAATTCCCCTGACACAGATGGGGAGGGAGATAAGTTTGAACTCACGACTACCCGAATGGTTGAAAAAGCGCGTTCCAAGCCCTATCACGGTTCAAAATGTAGAGATAATGATGCGGGACGCAAAACTGCACACGGTTTGCGAAAGCGCACGGTGTCCCAACTTGGGCGAGTGCTGGTCGAAAAAGACCGCGACCTTTATGATACTGGGCGACATCTGCACCCGCAACTGCGGCTTCTGTGCGATAAAAGTAGGCAAACCCCTAGAGATAGACCCCGACGAACCCCGCCGTGTGGCAGAAGCCGCCAAAGCCATGGGCTTGAAGCACGTGGTAGTCACCTCGGTAGCACGGGACGAGCAAGAGGACGAAGGCGCAGGGCAGTTCGCCGATACCATCATCGCCCTCCGAAACACCATACCGGGCGTAATTGTAGAGGTGCTTACCCCCGATTTCAAGGGCAAACGCTGGTGTATTCGGCGGGTAGTAGAGGCAAAACCCGACATCTACAACCACAACATTGAGACGGTGGCACGGCTCAGCCCCACCGTGCGCCCTCAAGCCAAGTACGAACGTACCCTCGAACTGCTACAAGCCGTGAAAAACATGGATAGCACCATCTACACCAAGTCCGGTATTATGCTAGGGCTAGGCGAGACCCACGAAGAGATACTACAGACCCTCCGTGACCTCCGCGCCGTTGGAGTAGATGCAGTCACCATAGGGCAGTACCTGCGCCCAACAGTAACCCACCACCTACCCGTAGCGGAGTATGTTACCCCCGAAAGGTTTGCGGAGTATGCCCGTATTGGGGAGGAGATGGGCTTTATCTTTGTTGCCTCTGCCCCCTTTGTCCGCTCTTCTTACAACGCACACGAGTTCTCCGAAAAACTGATGACCGAACGGCTTGCACGAGTAGGGGTATAGAGGCGGAGGGTAGAGAAGGGAAGGCAACGTGAAGTACCTTGTGGTCGGGCTAGGCGGATTTATTGGGGCGAACGTGCGCTATATCGTGGGAGGCTGGGCGGCACAGAAGTGGGGAACCGCTTTCCCTTACGGCACGTTTCTTATCAATATTACGGGGTGCTTTATACTCGGTCTGTTCGCCACGCTTACCCTCCAATACGCTTGGAGTGATGAGTGGAGGCTACTCATTGCAGTAGGCTTTGTGGGCGCATACACCACCTTCTCCACCTTTGAGTACGAGACGTTCCAACTGGTAGCGCAGGGCGCACTGCTAAGGGCAGGGGCGAATATACTTGGTAGTGTGGTACTGGGCTTCTTGGCGGCGTACTTGGGGGTACTGACGGCGCGTCTTATTACACGGGGACACCTCGCGTAAAACCCAACAAAACAGGTGAGAATCGTACTATGTCGGCTATGACCCAAGAACAAAAACTCTTTTTCGAGACCAACGGTTATCTTGTCTTCCCAAACCTCCTCTCTCCGCAAGAGCTAGAGGCACTGCGCTCTGCCGCAGATACCACTGAGAGCGTTTGGCGTTCCGACCCCACTCGTTTAGGCTTGCGAAACCCCAATCTACAGCAAGTACAAGCCCCCATCGAGTACGATAGCCGCTTTTTGCAACTCATGGTACACCCCCAAATTTTCCCCATTGTACGCGAGATAGTGGGCGAAGATATTCAGATGATAGATAACGACTACTTTATCTCGCCGCCGCGTACCAACTCCCACGCTCTTTGGCATCACGATGTGGGAATGTCGAAAATCTATCATCCGCTCTCTACCCTTATGGTAAAGGTGTTCTACCTGCTTTCGGATGTTCCCAAGGGGGGTGGGGGGACGGCTCTTATTCCCGGTTCGCACCGTTTCCCACACGATTTTCCGCTACCCCAAGTCTCTAATCCCGACGAAATGCCCGGACATATCCGTATGGAGTACCCCGCAGGAACCGCCTACCTGTTCCATTGCCGCATCTACCACGCCGCCCTGAATAACAGTACAGACACCACCCGCAGAGTACTTATCTACAACTATGGTCACTTTTGGATGAAACAGTGGCAGGGCTACGAGCCAAGCCAAGCCCTAAAAGCCTCCGCCAAAACACGGGTAATGCGTCAACTGTTGGGTATAGGAGACGCTTACGGAACATCACTTGCGGGTGTTACGGATTTAGAGCAGGAGTAGAACCTACTATGGCGATATACGCACAGTCTTATCACGAGCCTCTTCTCTCCCCGCGTGAGTATCTGGAACGCGAACACCGCACCGATACCAAAAGCGAGTACGAGGAGGGCGTTCTTGTCGCTATGTCGGGTGCTTCTTGGGAGCATATCGTTATCAATAGCAACCTCTCGCTCTCTTTGGGAAGCCAACTAAAAGACAAGAACTGTGTGGTACTCAGTAGCGATTTGCGGGTGCGTGCCGAGAAGCGTAACCGTTACTACTATCCCGATACCGTGGTGGTGTGTGGAAAACCCCAGTTCGAGCCAAACTCATTCGATTCCATTGTCAACCCAACGATGGTTATAGAAATCCTCTCGCCCTCTACTGCCGCAAGAGACAAAGGGGTGAAGCGGGAAGTATACCAGTCGCTAGAGAGTCTACAGGCTTACCTTATTGTTTCGCAGGATGCCCCGCGTGTTCTGCTCTATACCCGTCAGGAGGGCGATTTGTGGCATGAGGTTACTGTGGTAGGTCTGGAAAGTTCTTTAGAGATAGCGGCACTGAACTGTATCCTGTACCTCTCCGAAATCTACCGTAATGTGGAGTTCTCCAATACCCCTTCCCTCTAAGAAGGTTTTCCGCAACGAAACCCCGTCACAAATCCCCTGATTGCTGTGTCTAATCAGCATAAGACCATGTATAATAACCACACATCACTCACGAAGGACAAAACGATGTTTTCGCGTAGCCCTCTTATCGCTATTTTGGCACTCCCCTTACTGCTTTCGGGCAGTTTCTCGTACCCTGCCCTTGCCCAACGCTCTGCCCCGCGTAACGACACCGGACAGAGTGCCGTCATTATGAACCTCTACCGTGAGGAGATGCAGAGCGCACTAGAAAAACTGCACTGGCGCGGAGAGCGTATGGCAGATGACACCATCTACGCGCTTGCGCTTACGGGAACCTCGTGGCAACCCTTCTGGAACAAAAAGTTAAACCACCTCTATCTGCTCTCGCACGGCGAACTACGGCGGGTTCCTAGCCTCCGAAAGCGCAGTAACCGCGAAACCGAAAGCCTTGTCGCAAGTATTCAGTCGGCGTATCAGCAGGGGAACTACCGTAGCGTGGTGCAGGAGGCAACCGATAACTTTTCGGTGGACGAGATGGGGTGTCATCCCGGAATCAAAGAGGCAGTGGGATATAGTCTCCTCAAGTCAGGGGATAATGAGAAAGCCTTTGCTGTGTTTACAACCCCCTTTGAACCCGCGAAAGGGGATACCGATGTCATTCAAAAGAACTTTCGGTATCGGCAGGGAGCGTTTGAGGCGGCGGTAAAGAGTATGCGGCACAGCGACTCAGAGATGCGGAAAAACGCGATTTCCCTTGCCCTCTCCCTGCTTTTAGAGCCAGACCCCACCAACCCCGAACTGGATACCGAGAAACTGCGGTTTTTGGAGGGGCAAGGGGTAGACTTAGACAAAGTGTGCTTGGGGATAGTGCAGGCACCAGAGCGGCTTCCGGGTCTTCCCGCTTACGTCTACTCTGCCATGGATATTCTGGTCTATCATGCAAAGCCACGCCTCTTGCCCATCTTTATACACCTCGCCGAGAGTAACGATGTCTACTTGCGCGGTAGGGCAGTGCTAGGGCTTGGGGCACTCGCATACCAAGAGCGTAGCGGCGACCCCTCTGGTTGGGAACGCGCTGTAGTCAACTTCCCGCTTCGTGCCTACGGTCTCTCGGTGGGAGAGCGGCAACTGATTAAAAAAGAGGCGGAGCAAGCGGCTCGTGATGGGAACTACAGACTGCGTACCGCCGGAACCATTGCGCTTGCTTTGATGGGAGAAGAGGAGTCGGTCAAAACTCTACAAAAACTCGCAAAAGACCGCGCTTACACCCTCTCCCCTGAAGAGCGCGGCAGACGCGATGCCCCCCGCAAGATAGGGTTCCCTGTGCGTATGGCGGCGGCGGCAGGGCTAGCACGGTTCGGGACTGCGGTAGAGGTGGTTAGCGGGGAGTTCTCTGGTAGGGAGTTGGACAAAGCCCGCCGTGGAGGGCAAGAGGTGAGCCGCGACAGGGGAGGATTAGACAGGGACTGCGTGGCGCAAATCTACATCACCCCCATCGACTTCGCAACTGCAATTCCCTTTGAGTACAAGATAAAGTAGCCTATCCTCGAAGGCGTAGGTACTCCGCAAGGGCGCGTTTCGTCGAGTCAAACGCAATCTCTTCGCTGTCTACCTCTGCGGGGTCGAGAAAGACGATGTGCGCTACCTCGTCGTTGGGGGTAAATGCGCCCTCCTCTGCAATTTCACAAACGAAGAAGACATCGGTGGTGTGGTAGGTCACTCCGCGATAGGTGTAGATATTGGGAAAAGAGGCGAGATACTGTATCGCCCGTATCTCCATGTTCACCTCTTCGCGTACCTCCCGCGCTATCGCCTCTTCCGCCGACTCGTAGGGGTCTACAAAGCCGCCGGGTGTATTTAGTTTGCCTTTGGCGGGGTCTTTTACGCGCCGTACAAAAAGCACCTTTCCCTTAGAGTTCGTTAGGATACCGCCCACCGCAGAGGCAGGATTCGCAAAGAAGAGAAAGCCGCAGTCTGGGCAAGCGAATAACTTTTCGGTCTCGGTGCGCCCGTTCTGAGAGCCGCACTGTGGGCAGTAGCGAAACACAGAGGTTGTGTATAGGTTGGACATGAAATAGAGAGAACCTCGGTTCTAGGTGGTAACAACCATTCTGACACAAAAAGAAGGCATAAGGGAATAGTGACCCCGCTATGAGAAGACCAGAGGAGACAATCGCCGCCGTTGCAACCCCGCCCGGTGAAGGGGGGATTGCGATAGTTCGGGTCTCTGGGGGACACTCCCACTCCATAGCCGCGCAGGTATTTCGCCCCGTTCGTGCCGATAACCCCCTTACTTATCCCGGCTATACCGTCCGCTATGGACGTATCGTAGAACCCAAAACACAAGAGGTTTTGGATGACGGTTTACTAACTCTGTTTCGCGCCCCACACTCCTACACTGGTGAAGACAGCATAGAGATAGCCTGTCATGGGGGCAGAGCCGTTACCTCAAGGGTACTACAAGCAGTCCTACAGGCTGGGGCGCGGTTGGCAGAGCCGGGCGAGTTTACTCTACGCGCCTTTTTAAACGGGCGCATCGACCTTGCACAAGCCGAAGCCGTTGCCGACCTTATCCGCGCCAAAACCGAATCGGCTCGCCGCCTTGCCCGTATTCAGTTAGAGGGTTCGCTGTCACACGCAGTAGCCGCTATCAAAGATGAACTCGTCGGTATTCTCGCTGCCATTGAAGCGACCATCGACTTTAGCGACGAAGTAGGAGAACTGGACTACCCTCCTCTACTAAAGCGTATCTCCCTTGCCAAAAGCCGCATATCTTCCCTCCTACAAACCGCAGAGAAGGGGCGTATTTTGCGAGAAGGGTTGCGGGTCGCGATTGTTGGGAGACCCAACGTTGGAAAGTCATCCCTCCTCAACGCACTTTTACGTACAGACCGCGCCATTGTTACCCCCATTGCCGGGACTACTCGCGACATTGTAGAAGAGAGTGCGAACATCGCAGGGGTGGCAGTGGTACTCGTAGACACCGCAGGGATACGAGAAACGGAGGATGTGGTAGAGCGCATCGGGGTAGAACGCGCCCACACCGCCGCCGAGACCGCAGACGTGATTCTGTTTGTGGTCGATGTAGAGATAGGCTGGACAGATGAAGAGGAGACCCTACTCTCACGGCTACACTCTGCGGAGGTAGGACATCTGCTCTGTGTACTAAATAAGTGCGACAAGGTTTCCGAAAACGGAGTACAGGCGATAGTTCGGCAACTAAGTCAGAGCAAAGGCAGTCTACTAAGCGGCTTTGTACCGCTATCCGCAACCTCCGGACAGGGCTTGGATACCCTAGAGACCGCTCTGCTCACCCTGATTGGCGGTACACCCGATAGCACCAATGAAACGGCAACCGTAGCGAATGTGCGTCACTACGAGGCACTACAAGCGGCACAAAGCAGTGTAACCGAGGCAGAGCGCACCGCCCTTCTGCTTCTTCCCGGCGACTTTATCGCGATAGATGTGCGCGGTGCACTGGATGCACTAGGGCGTATTACCGGCGAAACCGTTACCGAAGAGATTATCCACCGCATCTTTCACGACTTTTGTGTGGGGAAATAGCCCTGCCCGCGAATCTGTTTTTCTTGACGTTTGCGCTACAACCGTCTATAATAGCGTCTATATCCATATAGATTGCGGGAGACCTTACGCACTCATGCCCTATGATACGACGAGTAAAGAGTTAGTATCTCGGTATCCCTACGACTGGCTTGCCCTGTTTCGGATACAACGCAACGCCAAAGTAGAGGAGGTCGTTCCCCTCGATACCGACCTCAGTAACATCAAACTACTCGCCGATAAACTCCTGCTTATAAAGACGAAGCCGCCCTACATCGTCCATATCGAACTCCAAACCTCATACGAAGCACGGATGGCAGAGCGGTTTATGGTGTACAATGGACTGATAGGGCAACGGGAAGGACTCCCTGTGCTAACGGTGGTGGTACTCCTCCGCCGCAAAGCCGACGGGGCTTGCATGAGGCAACCCTACCGCCTGTACCTCCCACACAAGGAGGAACCGTACCATACCTTCGACTTTCAGGTGGTTCGTTTGTGGGAACTACCGGTAGAGGTGGTGCTGTATGGGGGATTGGGAACTTTGCCCCTTGCGCCTCTATGCAAGATAACGAAGCGGAGTTTACCAGAGGTAATCCACCGTATGCGAGAGCGTATAGAGGCGGAGGCATCGGGTGAGGAAGAGGAGTTGATGTGGACGCGCACCCAGTTGTTGATGGGGCTACGTTACACAAAGGAAGAGATAGAGAGTGCGGTGAAAGGAGTTTTCGACATGAGAGATTCTGTGGTCTATCAGGCGATACTACAAGAGGGGATGGAGCGAGGTGTTGTGCAAGGCATTGAGCAAGGCAAACTGGATTCCTTGCTATTGGTGAGTCGTAAGCGTCTTGGAGAGCCTTCGGTGCAGACAGTAGAGAAACTACACACACTTCCCTCCTCCAAGTTGGAGGAGTTGTTGGTGCGCCTGTTTGAAGTGGAGACGTGGGCAGAACTGCTCAAAGGTGTTTAGGGGATGCCCCCTAGTTACAAAGATGTGTGAAGGAAGGAATGGGAGTATCTCTTATGTTTTGTACCTCTTGCGGTGTAAGAAACGCCGCCGATAGCAATTTTTGTAAGCAGTGCGGCAAGCCTTTGGAGAAGCCGACTCATATCGAAGAGAGCGACTACGTTCATGCTCTACCCGACGACGAGCAGGTACGCGCCCTCCTAGATAGTGCCTACCAACACCGCGCACAAGGCGACTTGGAGGGGGCAATACGTCTCTGTGATGAGGCTCTGCACCTCCAACCTGCCAACACGTCGGTACACTCGCTTTTGGGGCAAATCGCTCTACAGCAGGGCGATAAGGCACGTGCCATTCGAGAGTATGAGCGCGTACTCCAACTAAACCCCCATAGTATCGCGGATAGAATTAAACTCGAAGAGATACGTTCCGGTAAAACTACCACAGGACGCGCCCACAGCAGTACCTCTAATGAGAGTAGTGGGCTAAACCCGCTCTTGGTTGTGGCGGCGTGTGCGGGGCTTCTTGCGGTGGGTTGGGTAATGAACGAGCAGTGGCGCAAAACACACGCCAAAGAGGTGGCTACCGTTGCCACACAAAATACGGGACTACTCCAATCTCCACCACAAAGTCAGCCCCTACCGCAAACCACAAACACCTTTACCAACACGCCTAACCCGGTAGGCACAAATACCACGAATACGCAAGCACCCGCTCCCACTACATCCAACCAACCAACCACCGATGGAACGCAGTTAATCTCTGCGCCCCCCTTCTATCCGCCTGTGATGCTAAACACAAATCCAACCGTACAGACGGCAGTTGGGGGAGGAGCCAATCGGTTTCCACGACGGGAAGGGGGAGGTGGCTTACCACCCTTTAACCCTGCCAATGGCGGCATTACCGAGATATATAAGCCCACTCCCGGTACAAAGGTACACCTAGACAGCCCAGACGAAAAAGAACCTACCTACAAAGTTCAGATAGATATGAAGCCCACGCAAGGCTCTGTTGCCGTTACGCCGTCCAGTCCTGCTAACACCAATATAGCCAGTGACCCCACTCCAGCAGAGACCCGGCAAGCCCTCGAAGCGGCTAGTAACCACACCTTGCGAAACGATTGGGATGGAGCCATTCGTGCGCTTAAACAGGCGCAAAAAAGCCCCGGTTCTCAATCGGGTAAAATTCACCAAGACCTCGCCTACTGCTACCAGCAAAAAGGCAACAAAGCCACCGCCAAAACCTACTACGAACAAGCCATCTCGGAGTACGAAAAGCAGATAGCGGCAGGTACGCAAAAAGAGTTGGCAGAGAGCGGTATAAAGGCGTGTAAGCGAGGAATAAAGGCATGCGAGTAGCACGTATCGTCACAATGCTGTGGAGCGTGGTTATGGGTTTTGGGTGTCTTGTTACCCTCAAAGCACCTGCTTACGCGGCACCAAAGCGCAACGACCAGTACCTCCTTGTGATTCCCTCACAAGGAGACCCCAAAAAGCCCCGCAAAGACGACCCCGTTCCCTATGTGGTAGACTATCTACGTGAGGTGCTACGCGACGTGGGCAACCATGAGGTCGCTACTTTTTCCCCCGATAACCCACGTGCAAAACGCGGGGTTATCGACCACCTTATCGACTCCAAAGACCTGATACAGCCCTACTCTAACGAGACCCTTCAAAGGTTCGCGCCGCTCTTCGGGGCAAACCGCGTTCTCTATGTGGTAGTTACGGAGACCAAAAAAGGGCTAACCGCCTCCCTCGTTCTGCTAGGCAGAGTGGGACAACAGATATGGCAAGTTCTCTCCTCCGACGAGTTCTCGACAGGAGAGGTACTCGGAACGCAATACGTTGTACCCGGCGAGAAGCGCGGTGGGTTGAAAATCGGGCGAAAAGACCTTATGGCGATGCTTGCAGACTCTATCGTCGTGCGTTTGGGGCTACCCTCACAACTCAATGAGCGTATGCCTAGCCTAAACGCCATCCGCATCAACCAAAAACCCGTCGATACTGGTACATTACCAACAAACGTCAAAAAATCCACTCCTCCCGAAAACACTGCCCCCAAAACTACAGGGCAAGAGACCGGAAAGGAGCCACCCCCTACCGTATCCAAAGGCACACCACCTACTCCGAGTGACCCTAATCCCGCCAAAACCGTAAAGCCCAACATAGAGACCAACCTCACTCCGAAACAGACACCGCCACCTAGCACAAAACGCCCCACTGGAGACATAACCGTAGCCACCGATGCGATATCGCTTCCGCTCAATGTTCAGCGTACCGACTCGGAAGAGCAACTACAGCACTATCGGCAGGAGAAAGACCTCGCGAACGTTATCCTCGCTCTACGCCGCGCCCTCAACGAACGCCCCAATGAACTGATGCTCAGAGAACAACTGGTACAGGCATATCAAGACCGCGGGATGTTCCCAATGGCACGGTTAGAGGTAGAGAGAGCGATGCTTCTTCAACCCGAAAGCACCATTCTGCGGCGGCTCTATGGCAACATCCTCTTCAATCAAGGAGACGTGCCAAACGCCCTGAAATCGTACCGAGAGGCGATACGCCTCGACTCCAAAAATGTTCTCGCACAGATTGCTTTGGGAGATGCACTTCTTGCCGACAACCAGTTTAAGGAGGCGTTCGAGGTCTACGAAGCCGCTATCAAAAACTCACCTGATAGCCCCATTCCCTATCGCCGTCTTGCTCGCGCCCTCCTCACTCGTGCCGACACCGACCCCAAGAACTACGCGGCAAGCATCGACGCTATCCTCAAAGCAAAAGCCAAGACCCCGCCCACCGACATAGACGGTTATACTGAAGACTACATCGCGATAATGCGACTGATGGAATCGCGTATCCGTGATATGGTAAGCGACCTGCAAAACGGGATTGCAGGGTACAAACAGGGCAAAATTAAGCCTACCGAACTGAATCGCACCCTGAACGATATGAAGGAACGGGCAAAGTATGCCGAAGATTACCTAGATAGTCTTCCGCCCGCCGCAGGACACGACCCTACCCATGCCAAATATCAGCAGGGAGCCGCGTTTCTCTCACAGGCAATCAGCCTCTTTCGGGCGTACCTACAAGACAACGATGCCATGACAGAGACCACCGTTCGCACCACGCTGGTCAATGCGAACCGTGAACTGAACGCCGCAAGCACACGCCTAAACGCTACCAAGCCGACAGTTCCTACCAACGCACCCCTGTAGATAACCGCCGGTGCTAATGAGGTTAGGATGAGCCTTGAGGTTTCCAACGATACGCTAGTATGGGGGCTAATTACGGGGGGAATCTCCTGTATTACCTATAGTGCCTACCAGCAGTATCAGGCGCACGCCATAGAGGCTTATGCGGCACGGCTTGGGGGCGATAGGGTCATTATGAGTACTCCCCTCCATACCAAGCAAGATGCGCTACTTATGCCCGTGCGAGATACTCGTGAACAGGCAACCGCAGAGGCGATTCCTGCCTATATCCAACAACTAGAGCGCACGACCCTCACCCTGCAAACCGACCCCCAACCCGGTGTTCACTACTGGGACACGTTTCCTGTGGGCGGCTCTGTCGTGGTAGAAGCGAAAGGCGCAGACGCTATCTACCGTTTCGAGACGCGAGTGCTGGATAGAGTACGCCTTCGCTCCAACCTACAAGAGTATCAGATTACCCTCATGCGCCCTCGTTGGGTAGTAAAGGTACAGCGTCGTCGTCATCCGCGCCTTGCTATCTCCCTTCCTATCTCTATAGAGTGCCTTACCGCAGGGCAAAACCTCCTCCGAACCGGGGTGGTCGATAATCTTTCGGAAGGCGGAGTCTCGTTACATATCGGCGATGCCCTCTCCCCGCATCAAATCGCGGACTGGCAACATAGGTTCGTACCCGGTACTACCCTCCGCCTCCGCCTCAACCTTCCCAACCTCCCTAGTCACCTACTCGCACGGGTCTGTGCCGCCGAGACGATGGTGGTACGTGGGGGCTTGGCACTGCGTTTGGGATGTGCGTTTCTCTCTCCCGCCCTCAATGAACAAGAGGCTATCCTCCGCTACATCGCTCACCTGCAAAACCGCGAACTAGAAGACGACGTATAGCCTCCCACTAAATCCGCGCCCCAAAGTTTATTCGCTACCTTGCATATCGCAAGCGAGTGGAGTATAATACAGAGTGTTATGGCGAGGTAGCTCAGTTGGTTAGAGCATACGGTTCATACCCGTAGTGTCGCGAGTTCGAATCTCGCCCTCGCTACTACTGATATTTGTTGACCTTTAACCAAAGGTAAGAGTAGTTTTTTGTACCTGTTGCGTGGAGAGTTGAAGCATCCAATCTAACCTGCATCGTCACCCAAAAAGATTACTCAAATCAAAAGCCAGTACGCGGCAAGCGTTCTGGCTGTTTTTGTAAGTATATGTCAGTGGTACGGAGAGTAGTATTTATAGCCTCCTGTCGCCTTCTGCCTCATCGTTCGGAGTTTCTGGGTCTATCTTCAGGCGTGAGAGGTCAAAGTGGTCGGCATCATGGTTGCCTTTTGTCCTGCACCGCGTTGGGAATCGGGTACGAACAGTTAGGGACTACATAAACTATCACACCACAGCTAGACACGGTATAATACTCTCTCAAAGACACGTATAGTCTTGTGCACGGAATAACTTCCCGTAAGTGCCGTCATCAATGAGGACAGGAACCAAGGCACCCGGCATGACCGACTCGACTGTGTTCGGGGCGTTGGGGCCGCCCAAGTCCGTACGCAACCAGCCTGGATCAAGCAGGTTCATAAGTACGCCCTTGTCTTGCAGGTGCGGTGCCGTATCCTGGACAAATTTGTCGACCGCTGCTTTAGAAACTGCATAGGCTGTCAATTCCGGCTGGTCGCGAACACCTGATGTCACATTGATTATCCGTCCCCAACCGCGCTCGACCATGCCAGGAATGAGGCGAAAACATATCCGTATCAACGCCGTACAATTAACCTCGAAACCTCTTCGAATATCTTCCGTTCGCACATTGAGCCAGTCACTACAGTAACCCGGCTGGATAGCTGCATTGTTGTAGAGAATGTCGATAGCAGGGCCTGTGGCGAGTAGTTCGTCTAGCATTGCTTCTACTTGCGCCGGTTCTCCCAACTCGGCTGCAATCTGTAGAACCTTCACACCTTTCGCCTCCAGAGCCTCTGCTAACTGGTTCGTATGTGCTGTATCTCGACTGTGCACGATGACGTTGCAACCATAATCAGCCAACCCTAAACTCACCTGTTTGCCAATTCCTCGGCTAGCCCCTGTAACGAGTGCCCACTTGCCGCGGATGTCCGTGGTGTTCATTAGATGTTCTTCGCGGAAAATATCCTCCCGCGCCTTCCCGTTAAATAGAGTGCTGGGATACAACCAGTGTAAACCATTAGAGTTCTGTTCGACGTATCTATAGTTCGTTCCTGCAACTAACCGAGAAAATCAGCCGCGTTCAGTGCCTGATGAGGTCACTCCCTCCTGCTTGCCCTAATAGAAAGCGACCTCATTCTCTGAAACCAGCGCGATAGTCGTTCGCCCCATGTCCAGCACAACTTCTAGTAAATTCCGGGCTTTGCAGTCAGCAATCCCTGCCCTTTTGAGAGCCTCCCAATAGGGAAAGCAAACGCCAGAGGGCAGGTGGAACGCCCATTAAAGCAATTTTAGCCCCCGCCAGTGTAAAATCGGATTAACATTGCATACCTATAACCTAAGTTGCTACTTACCGAAGAGGGAGCAGGCAAGAATAGCAAAAACAATCTTTAGTTCAAATCCTATTGGAGTAACCGCATGAATAGTTCTTGCGAACTTGCAGGTTATCTGACTAAAGGTAGTCTCTACTCGCTTCCTTATGACCTGACACAAGTAGATAATATGTCCCGGATGCGGTCTCTTACTGTTCTTCCTGCGGGCTACCGCCATCTCTATCGAAGGTACCTCAGTAGTCATTTGGGTTTGTGGGTCGTCTTTTTTATCATAAGCCGCTAAAAAGTCTGCACAAAGGCAGTAAATTGTGATAGTCTCTAGTTGCATGAGTGTCTCCGGTATGTAGAATGGGCTATTCCAATATAACGCAAAGACACTCTGTGCTAAATTTTAACGTAGCAACTTAGGTTAGTATATCGTCTACGTTAAATTCGAGATGACTCATGTTTCTGTCTCTCTGCTATTTTTTCTTTTACCCCTCTCTTGACAAAAGTACTTTGAATATGTAAAATATCTCTATATCCGAAATATCGGGAAGTTCTAAGTATCTACCCAGCAGAGATAGGCAACTAGGAACCCCTCATGAACTCCTGCACCGAAGACGAAAAGCCTATAGTATCAGAGACCTGCCCTTTCGCAGACGAATCTCCACTCAGCAGTCACTTTTTTTTAGCCATGCACGCGCTCTGGTTCGATGAAAACCCCAACCCAGAGATGGACGCTCTGCCCCTCGCACAGTTGCGCCTCCTCTGGACAGTGTATGCCGCTCCCTATAGAACCATGAAAGACTACAGCGAGCGACTGTTTGTTGCCCAATCTACCGTTACCCAACTTGCAGACCGCCTCGTTCACCGCGGGTTTATCGAGCGTCAGCCCGATACCCAAGACAGGCGCGTGGTACGCCTCAAAATGAGTGAACGGGGAAAGCAACTCCTTACCGCTACCGATGCCCCCCGTAAAGAGTTGGTACAAGCCGTTTGGGAGCGTATGGGAGCAGAGGAGCAAGAGACAACTATCTTTGCCCTGAAACAGATGATAAGCCTTGCCGAAACACTCAGAAAGGAGAGAGGCAGACCCCTACCCTCCCTTCTCTCCCTGCGACATCTGCAAGCCCCAAAGGCAGAGGCTCTCGAAGCCGCTTCGCCAAAACCGATGTTAGATATTATGTCGCGCTCTGTACGCGGAAAAGCCAGCTAAACTTGCCGCTCCGCTTTGTAAACCCATAGTGAACAGGTGAAAACGTGATAACAAAACAGTTTTTCCTGCAAAACTGCAACCAATCCTTTTGTTCTCCGTCAACAGAGTTGACACTGGGGAATCGCCGCCCCACAAAGCTCTCGCCCGAAAGGAAACACGCAACAATGGTTCGCCCCTTAGCACACTCCGCCCTCTGGATACTTCCCTCCCTCCTCATAGGCGGTGTGGCACACGCGGAAGACACGGAACAGAAAACCGCTACCGTACAAACTTCCCAAAAAACTCCTGCCCAAAAAATGTATGGGCTACCCAAAAACCCCATCGTGGGAGGAGCCGTTGATACCGATTTAAGCAAACCCCTCTCCCTAGAGAGAGCCGTAAAAATCGGGTTGGCACTCCAAAACTCCATTGCTATCGCCAAAACCCAAGCGGATGGTTCCCGTGCGCGTCTCAATCAGTCGCTCTCTGCCTACCTGCCGCAAGTAAAACCCAGTATACAGTACAACTCCAACCTACAACCCGGCGGTGTTATCAACTTTGGGGGAAACCTCATAAAGTCAGGCTCCAGCTCCGAAACCTTCTCGTCGGGTATCAACGCGACTTACAACATCTGGGACACAGGGCAACGCGACGCAAGCATCGGCTCTAGTAGGCACAGCCTCTACTCTGCCGAATACGGAGTAGCAAACCAACGCCAAACGGTTATCTTTTCCGTAACGCAAGCCTACTACAACCTCACCCGCGCCCGTGCACTCGTAAAAGTACAAGCCGATAGCGTAACCCGCGCCAAAACCAACCTAGACCTCATCTCGGAAACCGCCAAGCAAGGAACTGCCGCCAAGTCCGACACCCTACAAGCAGAGGCAGACTACGCAAACGCACAAGTTAGCCTACTCTCTGCCCAAAGTGACTACAATGTGGCACAAGCCACCCTGAAAAACACAATGGGAATCGTAACGGCAGAGACCCTCAATATCCCCGAAGACACTCTCGGTTCTCCCGATATGAAAGGAGATAGCAGGAGTATTGAGGACTATATCAAGGTTGCCTACAGCACTCGCTACGACCTTAAAGAACAGCAAGAGGTTGTCCGTTCCCAAGACTTCCAACTCAAGTCGGCAAAAATTAGTAGTGGGCTTACTGTAAACGCAAACGTAACGGAGGGCTACCAACTCGACCCCAACTCTGGGCAGAACCGAACCTTCACCGTTACCTTTAGCTACCCGCTCTTCGATGGAGGAAACACCAAAGCCGCCGTAGACCAGAGTAAAGCCAACTTAGAGCAGGCACGTCGTACCCTAGACCAACTAGAGCAAGGCGTTCGCCTGAACGTAGAGCAAGCATGGCTTGTGCGCGAACTGGCGCGAAGACGCGGAGTCGCCGCACAGACCGCCGTAAAAGCGGCAGACCTCAACTTCCAAGTAGCACAAGAGAAGCAAAAACAGGGCTTGGTGAACATCCTCGAACTGATAACCGCGCAGGTGCAACTCACCAACGCACAGTCTTCCTACGTGCAAGCCCTCTACGACTACTATATCGCAGAGGCAAGCCTGCGACGCAATGTGGGCATAAACGATACAGAATACACACCCAAAGTACCCGGCGCGAAACCCATTCGCTCTCTTATGCTACTCCCCAACGGAACACAGTCCGCAGGAGTATCGGGAAGCACCCTGCAAACGCCGTCCATACTCTCTGAAATAAGAAGGGGGAACCCATAATATGAAGCGTGCCATTACCGTTATCGTCACGCTTGCCATTCTCGTTGGAGGAGTTTTTCTTTTCTCCCGCGGCTCGTCTTCAGGAGCGAAGAAAGACCAAAACCAGTATCGGTTAGGGCAAGTAGAGAAGGGCAAAGTTAAAAAGACCGTTAGCGCAACGGGGGTGCTAAAACCTTGGACAACCGTTGACCTCCGTAGCCGTGCTGGTGGGCGTGTCTTGGGCTATGCCCCCGACCCCAACAAAACCAAAGACGGCAAAACTGGGATACTGGACGAAGGAAGTATGCTCAAAAAAGGGCAACCCATCGTCTATATCGACCCTTCCGATACCCAGCTCAGTGTAAACACCGCCAAAGCAGACATAGACTCGAATAAAGCCCGTGTAGATGAGACCATGCGTACCCTCACCCTCCAAGAAGAGCAGACGCAAATCTCCATTGCAAACGCAAAGGCAAGCCTACAGGCGGTACAAGCCAGCTCTACCGCCACCAAAGCACGGGCAGAAGCTGCCAAAAAACAGGCAGAGGTACAAAAAGACCTTACCAAAGCCACCATCGACAGCGCGAAAGCGAGTCTGAGTGCCGAGACCGAACGTCTACGCCAACTACGCCAAGCCACCAACCTACAACAGAAGGCGGCAGCAGTCTCTGCTCTTAATCAGGCAAAGGCGAACCTCAAAAACTCGGAACTTCAACTCAATCGCCAAAAGAACCTCCTAGAGAAAGGTTTTATCGCTGCCTCTGTGGTAGACCAAGCCGAGGCGACCTACGAAGTCGCAAAAGCAACTTACGATTCTGCAAAGCAGAGGGTAGACACTATCGACCCTGAGTTAGATGCCGACGTAAAAGCCCAAACCGCCCGTGTAAACCAACTGAGGGCGCAACTTCGTAGCGCAGAGGCAAGCCAAGCCGATATTATCCTCAAGCAACAAGCCGCCGACGCCGCCGATGCCGACTACCAACGTTCGCTTGCCGATATAGAACAGGCAAAAGTCGCGGTGCGACAAGCAGAAGCGAACCGCTACAACAACCAGATTCGCAGAACCCAAATTCTACAAGCGAAGGCGGCAGGAGAGCGTTCCAAAGCCTCTTTCGTCAACGCGAACATTCAGCTAAAAGAGACTACCGTAGTTGCACCTAGCGACGGTATTTTCCTAAAGCGGTACATCGACGCAGGAACGCTTATCCCCTCCGGTATCTCGGCGTTTAGCTCCACGGGAAGTAACATCATCCAGTTTGGTGATACAACCCGTATGTACGTAGATGTGCAGGTAGACGAAACCGACATCGCAAATGTAGAACTCGACCAAAAAGTAGACATCGTGTTTGATGCATACTCCACCACCACCTTCGAGGGAAAAGTCATTCGCATCGACCCGCAGATGGTTATCGAGCAGAACGTTACCACCTCTCACGTCCGCGTAGAGGTAGACAACTCCGCCGCAACCTTCCAACTGCTAAAACCCGGTATGAACGCTACTTGCGAGTTTATTATCAACAAGAAGGATGATGTGGTCTCTGTTCCCAACGAGGCACTAAAAACCGACTCCGATGGTACGCGCTATATAGAGATTGCTTCTGGTGGTAAACCCGCCCCAGCAGATAAAGGCGAGCAACCCGACCCCAACCTCAAGGTAGAGATCAAAATCGAGAAGCGGAAAGTAGAGATAGACCTTGAAGGTAATGACAGCACCGAGATAAAATCGGGGGTAAAGGAGGGCGAAACCGTTGTCCTCCAAGTGATAGAACCCGCCGTAGCCGCACCGGGAGGTAACCCGTTCGGCGGTGGCAAGGGCCCAGGACGTAAATAACACCACACGCTAGGGGAGGATTACCTTCCTCCCCTAGCAGATACACAGGAGAAGAAACTATGTGGGTTGGATTTGTAGCCGCACTACGTGGGCTTGCCGCCAACAAACTGCGCTCGTTTCTAACTATGTTGGGTGTTATCTTTGGTGTCGCCGCCGTTATCGTGGCGGTAGCACTGGGGCAAGGCTCTAGGGACGCTTCGCTAAAACGATTCCAGAGGTTTGGAACCCGTACCCTTACCGTGATACCGGGTCGGCAAAACAAGTCTGGTATCAGTTTTGGAACGGTATCTACCCTCAAACTAGACGATGCAAAAGCCATTACACGCGGATGTCCTTCGGTACGCCGAATCTCTCCCGAACGTAGCGGGTTTTTGCAAGCCAAATCCGGTAATAAAAACACCAACACCCAAATCTACGGCTCTGGTGCGGATTTTCCTAAAATCCGCAACTTTGAAGTCGTGCAGGGTGCCTACTTCACCGAGTCGGATGTACGTTCCAAACGCTTCGTCTGTGTTCTGGGGTGGCAGGCATTCAAAGACCTCTTCGATAGAGGCAACGTCATTGGTCAAAAGGTCTATATTAAGGGGCAAAACTTCAAGATAGTGGGCGTGTTCAAAGAGCGCGGTAGCGGTGGTTTCCAAAACGAGGATGACCGTATCTATGTTCCCGTTACCTCGGCTCTACACCGCCTCTTCGGTTCAGACAATATCCTCTCTACCCTCAGTATTGAAGGGCGTTCCGAAGCACTCATGCAGAAGGCGCAAGAAGAGGTGACGAACGTCTTGAAGAAGCGTCACAAAATCGGTAGCAATAAAGCCAACGACTTTATCATCTTCAACAACCAAGTCGCGATGCAGAACAACGCCGAACAGGCGGCGGACTTCGAGCAACTAATTAGCTGGCTTGCGGCGGTGGCTCTTATCGTTGGTGGTATCGGGATTATGAACATCATGCTAGTCTCTGTCACCGAGCGTACCCGCGAAATCGGTATCCGCAAAGCCATTGGCGCAAAACGCTGGAACATTCTGCTTCAGTTCCTACTCGAAGCCGTGTTCCTCTCGCTTACTGGCGGCGTTATCGGGGTGATTTCGGGGGTTCTGTTTACCCTCTACGGGCTACCTGCCCTCAAGCCCAGTTGGGAGACCACCCTCACCGTCGCGCCGATTATGGTGTCGTTTGGCTTCTCGGCACTGGTGGGTATCTTCTTCGGATACTACCCGGCTTTCAAAGCCTCCAAACTCGACCCTATTCAGGCACTGCGCTACGAGTAGTACCTTGTAGACTATCCCCTACGCTTTTGTAAGTAGAGGGGAGAAACTGAAACCCTACATAGGTTTCAAGCGTCTTATCTGCGTTACAACGTGTTACGATAACGTTACACAACCTACCTATTTTAAGGAGTGAATTCCATGAACCTACGAAATGCTCTCCGCTTGGGAGTTGCCTCCCTTGCCATTATGAGCGTTACTACCCTTGCCCCCTCAGCCAAAGCACAAGGTGGTGGCTTCCAGATGCCTCCCGAAATACAAAAAAAGATTAAGGCGTGGCAAAAATGGGGAGAAGACCACAAAAAACTGACTAACCTCAGCGACCTTATCTTCCAGATTGGTGAGATGAACAAAGCGGCAGGCTACGAAGTGGACAAAAAGCAATCCACCGCGATTCTTAAAATCATTGATGCCAACAAAGCAAAAACGTCGCTGACCGAAGACGAAGCAGGCGCGATGTCCAAAGCCTTTACCAATGTTCTCACCCCCAAACAGATTAAAAAGATGACCACCATCGAACCCCCTAGCGTTACCCGGCGCAAAGCCGCCATGAGCGGTGGTATGGGTGGCGGCGGTGGAGCGCGTCCGGGCGGTGGCGGTGGCGCGGCAGGTGGTGCAGGTGCTTTCAAGTTCCCCGACCCTCCCGCCAAAGGCTGGAACCCCCTCAACCCCGACTCCCTACCCTTCGAGCAGATGCGTCCTCGTGCTAAAGAGAGCATGAACAAGTTCGTTACCGACCTGAAAAATCGTGCCAAGTAGGTAGTTACACTCTCATCTGTCCCCTTCCCTTGTTTAGGGAAGGGGACACTTACAGGATACAAGGTTAATCTATCGCTATGAGTGATGTTTTAATTGAGGTTAATGACGTTCACAAAATCTACAAGATGGGCAAGATGGAGGTTCGCGCTCTGCGTGGAGTCTCTATCACCATCAATCGCGGAGAGTTTGTGGCGATAATGGGGCCCTCCGGTTCGGGGAAGTCTACCTTTATGAACATGATTGGGTGCCTTGATAAGCCCACGCTTGGCTCGTACAAACTCGACGGCATCGAAGTTGCCCGGCTTACCGACAACCAACTCGCCGAGATTAGAAACCGCAAAATCGGGTTCGTTTTCCAGACATTCAACCTACTGCCCCGTACCACAGCAATTCGGAATGTAGAGCTACCCCTGCTCTATAGCAATGCCAAAAACCGTGCCGAGACCGCAATGCGCTGTTTAGAGATTGTGGGCTTAGGCGAGCGCATGGATCACAAACCCAATGAACTTTCGGGAGGGCAACAACAGCGTGTCGCGATTGCCCGTTCCCTCGTAAACGACCCGCCTATTATCTTTGGAGACGAACCTACCGGAAACCTCGACACCCGAACGGGCGAAGAGATTATGCAGATTTTCCAAAACCTGAACAATCAGGGGAAAACGGTGGTACTGGTTACGCACGAACAAGACATTGCCGAACACGCCAAGCGCATTATCCGCTTCAAGGACGGTAAAGTACTTCTGGACGAGATGGTAGCACACCGAAGGGTGGCTTCGGAAGAGCTAGAGAAACTGAACCAACTGGCAGACGATTGATGAGGAGGGCTTTAGGGTGTCTCCACTTATCACACACGGACTTATAGGGCTATCACTTCGGCTAGGAGGCGTATTCCTGCTAGCCGGAGGGATTCTGCTGTTTCCTCTACAGGGAACTACCCTCCTAGAGTGGCAGAATACGCTCGTCGCGTTTGTAGTGGTATTTGGAACTGGTAAAGCCCTCTTCGATTCGTTTTATGAAGAGAAGGCGAAGTAGCGACTCCGCTAGTAGCCCTCTCTCCTAAAAAAGTAAACAGAAACCTTTCTTAACACTCCCTCCGTATACAAGGAAGATAAGCAGATAAGGAAGGTTTTTTATGTCAAAACTGTTAAATCAAAAAGGGTTTACCCTTATTGAACTACTTGTTGTTATTGCCATCATTGCGATATTAGCCGCCATCCTATTCCCTGTTTTTGCACAAGCACGGGAGAGCGCACGAAAGACCTCGTGCCTCTCTAATGAGAAGCAGGTAGGAATGAGTGCAAGGCTCTATATGGAGGACTGGGATGGCTCACTGTTTCATCACCATGAGGGTTGGGTGCTGGACGATGGAACCCAACTAGCCCAACTGCCAAGTGACATATCGGGTTGTACTGGCGGTGGCGCAGGAAACAGCAACGCCGAAAAGCCCTGGATGATTCTCTTTAGCCCCTATATGAAATCACGTCAGATAGGGTTTTGCCCCTCCGATACTCATGCCCCTTCACCACATCCTGCCAACAATCTTACCGAATATAACGGGGGAATAGCGGAAATTGGTCAGGAGTGTGCCGCCGCCCCTAATGGCGAACAGTGCCAAGCCGAAAAGAGCCACTGGACGATGTGGAGTTACCTTTTGAACTCCGTGTTTACGCATAAGTCGTGCCGCTACGCAATGGAAGGGGTGCTTTCGGGCTTCGCTACCGACCCCGTAGTAACCGGGCTTACCAACCCAAACCTTATCCTCTTTGCAGAGCGGAACTCCACCTTCCTCGATTCTGCCGACAACGCTTTTGGGTATGTACCCCAAGACGATTTCGACTCGTGGGCAGGAGAGGCGGTTCTGGTACGCTGGGGGGCAGGAAACTATCCCAATCAAGGCTGGATAAAGTATGACCGCCACCAACTCGGTGCGAACTACGTCTATACGGATGGTCATGCTAAATGGTCGCGCTGGAGCAAAGCGAGGGAGGACATCTTCCCCGACCACAAAGTTCGCAAGCCTCTTGATAACCCGCCTAACTAGCAGTAAGCCCTCCTTCTTTGGGAAGGAGGAGGGTAGTCCCAATTTGGGGTGTACAGATATAGGAGAGAGTTTTATGGAGACATCACCCAGCAGATACAGGGTGCAACGTCCGCAAGGCAAAAGTGTTTTTCGCACTGTCCTGCTCTGTTTAGGACTCTTCTGTGGGATGCTAAGTAACTCTACGGCAGTTTTTGCCCAAGAAATCAGCACAGAATCTACCGAAGAGGCGGAAGCCTTTTTCCGCGATAACGGTGTATTGGATGCAAAGCCCCTTACCCATCAATCTCTTGCTACGTTTATTGAGGCACGTAAACTCTACCTAGCCAAAGACTACCAAACTTGCCTCAAAACCCTCAATGCACTCTGGAAACAGCACCCTATTGGTAGCGAGGACTGGCATCAATCCAATATGCCCCTTACCAATGTCAATCTCGGAGGGCCTCATGCTTATACCGGGTTGCTTATGCTTACCGATGCCTGCAAGTGGCACCTAAACCCTGAAAGCACCTCCCTCACTCCCACTAAAATGGTTATGGGGGTCGTTATCTTTGGGCATTCTCGTGGTCACTACCCACACAACAAAGCCGAACTCCTCTCTGGTAGGTCTCCCATAGTTATACACGATATACAACCAGAGATACTTGCGAATAACCACCAACTTGTCCGCGACTCGCTTTGGCTCTTTGGGGAGTATCTTCTCGCCCTTAGCCAAGGACATCTACAACTTGAACTAGAGTTCATTGACCTACCTGACGTTACCATTCCTGTACTTATGGAAAATGGACCTGCTCCGATTGCCGCCCCACCTCCTACCTACTGGCAACAAATCTGGCAAGACCTTCTGCAATATACCAAAAAAGAGCCGGAATGGTGGTGGACTATCTATCCCTCCAATGTACCTGATGAGTACCCCGATTTTGCACGTTCCGAGTTTATTACTGGTGGTAGTGGGCTAGCCCCTATCACAAAGGGACTGCGTTTAGAAATCGACGATAAGTGGCTGACTCGCCTTCCACCGCATCTAGGGAAAGGCAAAATGACTCCTCTCGAAATACAGACATACCTCCCCATGTGGCTACAACACGAGTTTTTTCACCATGTGCATGGCAGATACCCAGAACTAGGACTGGAGAAAAAAGCACACCAGTGGCACCATAAAGCCGACTGGCCCCGTGACTTTGTGGGTATTTTCGAGCCGGACTACTTCTACCAAGAGGCACACAAACGCCTTATGACGGATAAGGTGGAGCCGATTTGGGTGCGCTTACGTTACAATAGACCCTCTGTGGAGGTTATGCATAGGGTGGATATGAGCAGATTGCTAGGAGTGTATGCGATGCCCCAAACGGAAGACCCTTGGGGAACAGGTCAGATTACTTTTGCGGGGCGAGATGACAACGGTACTCCTGTGTTTCGATGGACAAACAAGGCAAATGTCTCGTGGTTACTCCATCCCCAAAACGACTCTCTGGAACTAAAAGCGGGTAATGGCAACCCCTATACCAATGACCCTAATGGGAAAGTGTTTGCCGTTCAACTAAAAAGGGACAACAACGGGAAGTTCATCCCAGAGATTCGTGCTTTTACCTTTATGAACGGAACCTACATCAAGATGCGCTAGAGGGTCTCTCTTACCCAGAAGTGCTGAGTACGAAGGGGTCTGCATAGATGTCGGGGAGGTTTGCCCCGCGTAGAAACGCCGTCCGCTTTGCCCCTTTTACCATCTCCGGGTGTCCGCACAGATAGACTTGCCAGCTGGTCACATCGGGTATGTGGCGGAAGGCAAGCGAGTCGGCGCGTCCTATCTCATGGTTATACTCTGCCTCTGCATCCACGCACGCATGGTAGTAGAACTGCGGATACCTCTCGGCTAAAGCGTTTAGTTCCTGTTGTAGATAGAGTCCTTTGGGGTTCCAACTCCCATGAAAGAGGTGTATCTCCCCTTGATGTCCTGCGTAGAGCGCAGAGCGAAGTACTCCCCAGAGCGGTGCAAGCCCAGAGCCAGTACCGACAAGAAGCAGTTTTCTATTGGGGTTGCCTTCAATATAAAAACAGTTCCCGTTTGCCCCCGAAATCTCTAAAGTACTACCCTCCGTCACCTCATTGTGTAGCCATTGGGTCATGTTACCGTTGGGTAGGAGACGAATGTGGAGGTCGATAAAGGGGTCTGTTTGTGAAACGCTGGCAATGGAGTAACTTCTCACAAGCCCATCGGGACGATGAATTTGCAGGAACTGTCCCGCCTGATACTCAAACCTCTCGTCTGGTAACAACTGAAACAAGAGAATGTCGTCGTTGAGGTATCTTCTCTGTACTACGGTTGCCCGTACCCTTTGAACCGCACTCTCATCCGGTAGGCTAAGAGCCATGTCTTGGGTCGGTTTACACATACAGGCGAGAAAATAGCCTTGCGCGGCAAGCGTGTTTTTTATGCCCTGCTGTGCGCTAAGGGGAGGTGTTCCTTGTGTTGCTCGCATAAGGCAGGACTGACACACTCCTGCCCTACACGAGTTTGGGACTGCTATTCCATACCGTTCAAGTGCCTTGAGTACGGTCTCATCAGGGTCACAAGGCACATCGTGACCCTGAAAAGTGAGCGTTGTCATTCGGGACTTCTATCCTCTATCGTCCTAAAACGTCGTTACGGGTTGTTTCGGCAAGAGCCGCAACTTCGGCGATGTCTGCATCCGATACCCCTAGTTCGTGCAATGTAGCACCAAGGTTCTCTACCACTGCATCGAAGTGACTATCGTTCAGCCCTCGTGCTACAAGGTGCGCGTGTCCTTTTCTCATGTCTAGCCCGGTGTAGTTGTTGGGTCCTCCGAAAACAAACGTTAGAAACGCTTTCTGCTTTGCGGCTTGCCGCTCCATATCTACCCCATCAAAAAAGGCGTTGATTCTATCGTCTACCAGTACTTTTCGGTAGAAGTTGTTTACGGCGAGGTCTACGGCGGCGGCTCCTCCTAATCGCTCGTAAAGGGAAGTGTTTGCATCAGACATTAGATTGCTCCTATTCTTGTGTAGTGATAAACCCATCTCACATAGTGAGTATAACGCCCTCTGGTTGCCTGTGTCAAGATATATAGATAAGTTTATCTTGATGTTTAGTATAAATACTACAAGAGACCTCTAGTGTCCCTACTCTAGAGAGGTTCTCCTTTCATCTTGCCTCCACCCCCTAAAATAAATTTTTGTAACATTTCCGCTTTTCATACGTACATAAGAGTAGCAAAAGAAGCATACCTATTGCCTACCATGAGGTAACTAGAATAGATTAAAATACAAGACAAGATTCTAGGAAAAAACGCGAAAAAGGTTGACAAACGTTACCGGTATGCGCTATAGTAGTAGACAAGTATCTAATGAGATACAACCACTTGTAAGTTTGTGATAAACAAGGGAGAAACGACCATGAACGCCGTCTTGAAGCAGGAACTTGAGTACGAAAGCCCTATGCTATCGCTCGTAGATAGCCCTCCCCTCTCTCCAGTACGCCATTCGGGGCGAGTGAGTATGAACTGGTTTACACTGCTTATCGCAGTCACCTTTACCATTGTGGCAAGCACCGTCGCTTTCGCGGTTTTGCAACGAGTGTTTCTTTCCGATACTACCCCCTCCTCTCTAAAAAGAGTAGACAGCCCTATTCTCACCCGTCTTGTTCTTCCCTCCAACCTACAAGCAGAGAGAAGACTAGGCTCCCTAGAGGTATCGGGTGAGGTGGTAAACCAGACGGCGGATGCCCTGTCGCACGTGGAGGCGGTGGTAGAACTGATGGACGCAGAGGGAAAAGTGGTTCAGACTGCAAACAGCCTTATCGTCTTCGACCCACTACCCGCAAGAGGGCAGAGCAGTTTTAAGGTCTCACTCTCCGACAACCCCAGCGCAGTAGGCTACCGTGTGCAGTTCCGCGAGATGATGGGCAGAAACTTGAACTAGGCACACTCCCTAAAAATTGGCACAAAAGCCCCCACCCTCAAAAAGAGGAGTTGGGGGCTTTTGTGGTGTATCTACCCCCATGACGAAGTGTTACCCCCTACTTCTAACTTTTCTTTTGGGAACCCTTTTCCCCCTTGTTGCTGTGCAAGCCGCTCCGCAAAACGCACAAGGCAAAGCGGTCTCCTTACCCTCTTCCTACTTCGAGACACAGGTACGCCCCCTCCTTCAACAAAACTGTTTGGGGTGTCATGGGGTAGGCAGTACGCTCGGTAGTTTAGACCTGCGTACCCGTGCCTCTGCCCTAAAAGGGGGAACACGGGGAGCCGCCTTCGTAGCAGGTAGCGCGGAAAAAAGCCTGCTCTACAAACTGGTGACGGGAACACGCGCCCCCGTCATGCCTCCCAATAAAAAACTGACCCCCAACCAGATACAAGTCCTAAAAACGTGGATAGACAACGGCGCAAACTGGGAAGGTAGCCTTGTAACGGCAACCGCACAAGTATGGTGGTCGTTCCAAGCCCCAAAACTGCCCAAAGTCCCCGCCCTTAGCCCCGTAAACACGGCAAAGAACCCTATAGATGCGTTTGTGTTACAAAAACTCCATGCCGCAAACCTTACGCCTTCCCCTATAGCAGACCGCCGTACCCTTATTCGTCGCGCCTACTTCGATATGGTGGGCTTACCTCCTACCCCTAAAGAGGTGGACGATTTTATAGCCGATAGGTCGCCAAACGCTTACGAGAAGGTGGTCGACAGGCTTCTCGCCTCTCCGCGCTATGGAGAACGTTGGGGGCGGCACTGGCTCGACCTTGCCCGCTATGCCGATAGCGGTGGTTTTGAGGGAGACAGAGACCGTGCCCTCGCATGGCGGTATCGGGACTATGTGATACAGGCTTTCAATACCGACAAGCCCTATAATGAGTTTATAAAAGAACAGATTGCGGGGGACGAACTGCGCCCTAATGACCCCGAAGCACTCGTCGCAACGGGCTATCTTGCTTGTGGACCTCAAGATATTGTGGAGATGAACGCCCGTACTCGTGCCAACGAACTAGACGACCTTGTGGCGACAACGGGGTCGGTGGTGCTAGGTTTAACCATTGGGTGCGCGAGATGCCATGACCACAAGTACGACCCCGTGAAGATGACCGACTACTACCGCCTGAGTGCCGTGTTTGCGCCCACAGAGCGCAGGGAGGTCGATATTCCCACCCCAGAAGAGCGTAGCGCGTATGAGAAGAGAAACGCGGAGGTAGAGCAGGTTGCCGCCCCCCTACGTCCCAAAGTAGAAAGTCTACTACAACGGGGAAAAGCACTCTCTATAAAGGCGGGAGTGCTTTCCCCAAACGACGACCAGATAGTAATGGCACTGCCCGAAGCGGAGCGCAAGCAACTTAAAGAGTACCAAGACGCGATACGTGCCGCAGAAGCGCGGCGAATAGTACTACCCCATGCCGCCATTATCACCGATAAGGGAAGGGAGTTTCCTAAGTGCTACCTGCTTTTACGGGGAGATGCCTACCATAAAGGGGCGGAGGTGAAGCCGGGCTTTATTGTATCACTACCCAATGGGCAACAGGATATAGGGGACGCACCTGCCGACTCGTCTACCACAAAAAGGCGCACGGCTCTCGCTAACTGGCTGGTATCGCCCGAAAACCCTCTAACGGCACGGGTATGGATGAATAGGGTATGGCGATGGCATTTCGGGCGCGGTATTGTAAGCACACCGAGCAACTTTGGGCTAAACGGCGAACTGCCCTCCCACCCCGAACTCCTCGACTGGCTTGCGCTTACTTTCCAAAAAGAGGGGTGGAGACTCAAGCCCATTCACAAACTTATCTTGCTCTCTTCCACCTACCAACAGGCTACAGTGGTACGCCCCGACGCACTCAAAGCAGACCCCCAAAACCGACTCTATTGGCGTATGCCACTCCGTAGATTAGAAGGCGAAGCGATACGGGATAGCATCTTGGCAGTGGCAGGTACTCTGAATTTGGAGATGGGGGGCGCACCTGTCTACCCGCCTATAGACCCCTCCTTACGCGCAGACACCTTCCAAGGTCCCAACTGGTTCAATGGGCAAGACGACCCGACTACATGGCGCAGAAGCGTGTATGTAAAAGTAAAGCGGTCTCTTTTGTTGCCGCATTTAGAGGTGTTCGACTGCCCCGAAATCACCTATACCGTAGCACAACGTAACACCACCACCACCCCATTACAGGCACTACTCCTCCTAAACGACCCCCTCATACTCCATCAGGCACAACTCTTTGCAGAACGCCTAAAGCGCGAACGCCCTAGCAGTTTGCCCGAACAGATAGAGTGGGGATACCGCCTTGCGGTGGGGCGTTCGCCAAAACCCCAAGAGCGTAGCCTCGTTCTCCAGTTTGTTCGGCAACGTGGAGAGACGGGCTTAACCGATTTCTGTCAAGCCCTCTTTAATCTCAATGAGTTCGTCTACTCTCCCTAACTACTCCGAGAGCCCCGCCTCTAAACGGGCGCGTAGCACCTTTTTGTCTAGTTTACCCACGCTCGTTTTGGGCAGTGCCTCTACAAAGTGAAAGTCTCCCCGTCGTGGTAACTGCCAAGAGGCGAAGTGCGTACCCAGCAGTACGATAATCTCCTCTATCATCGCCTCGTGCGGTCTCTCATTCGATAACACCACAAACGCGACAGGAGCCTCATCGCGGTTAGCGTCGGGTCTACCAACCACACACGCCTCTAGTACGTCCGTGTGCTGAACAATGAGGTTCTCCATATCGACGCTAGAAATCCACTCTCCTCTACTCTTGATAACGTCTTTTTTGCGGTCTGTTATCTCCATATAACCGAACCTATCTACCTTCGCGATGTCACCCGTTTTGAACCAACCGTCCGGAGTAAGCGCGTTGAGGTTTCGTTCGTCCTTATAGTAACCGCTCGTTATCCATGCGCCTCGTATCACCACCTCGCCCACCTGCTCGCTATCCCAGTCCAGAACTTCGTTGCCATCCCCTCTAATCCCAATCTCCAAGCCAGGAAGCGGAATACCCTGCTTGGCGCGTACCTTGAGTTGGTCTGAGGGCGATAAGTCACTCATCCCGGCGCGTAGGCGGCTAATGGTCGCAACCGGAGAGGTCTCGGTCATACCCCAGAGGCAGAGAACCTTTATCCCGAAATCTTTTTCGTAGGCATCTATCATGCTGGCAGGCATTGCCGACCCGCCTACAACGATGGTATGGAGGCTAGAGGTGTCGTAGGAGTGCTGTTTTAGGTGTTGGTGCAGTAGTTTCCAGACGGTAGGGACCCCCGCCGTTAGGGTAACGCGCTCCGACTCTATCAGGCTGGCAATGGGCGCACCGAGTAGATTACGTCCCGGAAGAACCTGCTTTGCCCCCGTCATGGCACAGGCGTAGGGTAGCCCCCAAGCGTTTACGTGGAACATGGGAACCACGGGCAACACCGTATCCCGCTCACTCACCCCAATCGAATCTGCCAAGCAGACCCCCATAGAGTGCAGGTACATAGAGCGGTGGCTATACAGAACCCCTTTGGGGTCTCCCGTAGTCCCAGAGGTGTAGCAGAGACCAGAGGCGGCTCTCTCGTCGATGTCGGGGAAGTTTTCGGCATTGGATGCGGAGGCAAGTAGGGTTTCGTAATCGAGGTAGGGGGTGGGGTAGGCACTCGGCGGCTCGCTATAGTCCTCCATCACCACAAAGTGCTGTACTTGGGGGAGTTTGGGCTGTAGTTCTGCAATCATCCCCGCCACAGACTTATCCAAAAAGAGAATGTGGTCTTCGGCATGATTCACGATATACTCTATCTGGTCGGTAGAGAGGCGATGGTTTACCGTGTGCAGTACCGCCCCAAGACACGGTATGGCAAAATAGAGTTCCAGATGCCTCTGGCTATTCCATGCACAGGTTGCAACACGGTCACCAGGGCGTACCCCCAAATCGCGTAGCACATTCATTAGGCGCACTACTCTCTCGTAGAGTTCGCCGTAGTTCGCACGAGTGATTCTGCCGTCGCTCAGTCGGCTTACTATCTCTTTTTCGGGGTATATCTGCGCCGCCCGTTTGAGGATAGCGGGAACCGTAAGCGGGTAGTCCATTATCAAACCGTTCATATCTGCCTAAAACCTCCTTTAATAACACCTGCGATATACGCAAACCGAGGCGCATTTTCCTGCACACGCTACAAAATCGTGTGTGTTCCAGTTTTAGAAAAACAAACTACGACTATGCTCCCATAAAAAGGAGGCATCCTTGAAAGCATCCCCACCCCCCCAAAGCACTCTACTGCTTGGGGGGCGGGGGACTTCTCTTGTAGACATAGGAACCGTTTTTGGAGTTCCGTACATATCGGGTAGAATCCAGAAGATAGTTGCATGAGGTTACTCCTCTGTGGTGAGTTGGGAACTCGATTTTAGGACACGTATCTCATGCAATACCACTCAAAATGAAAGCGTACCCTTAATGACGGATGTTCTTATTCTTGGTGGAGGTATTATCGGAAGCGGCATCGCACGGGACTGCGCCCAGCGCGGTCTTAGTGTGTCCCTGTTCGAGCGGGAAGACTACGGCTACGGCACAACCTCCCGCTCTACGCGCCTCATTCATGGGGGGCTACGCTATCTTGAGATGCTCGATTTCGGACTGGTGCGCCAAGACCTGAAAGAGCGGGAAATCCTCCTCAAAATTGCGCCGCACCGTGTGCAACCGCTTCCCTTCCTTGTCCCGTTCTACCATACTTCTCTCTTTTATCGCCTAAAAATGCGCGTGGGTATGGCACTGTACGACCTTCTCTCCTACGATAAAACGCTCCCCAATCATCGTATGCTAGGCAAGGAGGAGACGCAGAGAGCAGAGCCAGGACTAAAAGAGGAGGGGCTACAAGGCTCTGCTATGTACTACGACTGTCAGGTCGCTTTTCCCGAACGCCTCTGCCTTGACAACATCCTCTCTGCCCAACGCAACGGCGCACAGACCTATAACCACACACAGGTACACGAGGTACTACGAGATGCAGAGGGGAGGGTATACGGTGTAAAAGTGCAAAACCGGCTGACAGGTGAAGAGAGTGAGCATAGAGGCAAAATCGTAATTAATGCAACAGGGGCGTGGGTAGACCGCCTTTTAGAAGGCTGGCAAGCCCCCAAACCGCGCCATCTCCGCCTTACAAAAGGGATTCATTTTGCCGCCCCTCCCGCAAACCGGTGCGCTCTGGTGCTGTTCTCCAAAACAGATAGGCGGCTGATGTTTGCTATCCCATGGTTGGGCTACTCGTGGGTAGGAACCACTGACACTGACTTCGATGCTGACCTTGATATGGTTCATGCTCTACCGGAGGAGGTAGCCTATCTACAAGAGACGGTTAGCGACTATCTACCTCAAGGCAACTGGTCGGAAATCCACTTTACCAATGCGGGGGTACGCGCCCTTGTTCGGGATAACCGCCCCAACGCAAACGAGTCGGCGGTATCGCGTAAGCACGGCATAGTGCTTCATACGCAAAGCGAAGGTTTGGAGGGGATGATAACGGTACTGGGCGGCAAGATAACCGCCTACCGCGATATTGCGGAAGAGGTCTCTAATCTTGCTGGTAGCTTTCTCTCAGATACCACAGAGGGCAAGACCGCGACGACCCCGCTACCGGGGGGCGATACCCTGAACTTGCAAAGCCTGAAAGCGGAGGTAGGCAGAGCGGCAAAAGAGTACGGCTTAACACAAGCGCAAGCAGATAACCTCGTCTTTCTGTATGGTACGGAGGCGTATGCCGTCCTAAACCGTATCGAACACGACCCTAGCCTTGCAGAACGCCTCTCTCCCGCCTATCCCGATATAAAGGCACAGGTAGCCCACGCAATAGAAGCAGAGCAAGCGCAGACCCTAAACGACTTTCTGTTACGGCGTTCCCTGCTCACCTTTACACCCGACCAAGGGGTGCAGGCGATACCCTCCCTTCTCGAATATATGACAACCTATCTTCACTGGTCATCAGAGCGGGTAGAGGCAGAACGCGCCGCCGCCTATTCTCAGCAAGAGCGTACTCATTACAGATAAGTAGAGCCTCCCTGCCCCTATCAAAAAGGGGCGTTTTAGGGTATGCTAAATAGTATCAAATACCTCTCCTAGAGAACGCCTTAGAGGACACTACTGCGCGATGCCGCGAACTGAACAACCCGAAACCCCTGCGACACCGCCCTCTACCACCCCTCCCACACCGCAAGGCGAATCCCCCGAGCTGACCGAACCCTACGACATAGGGGGGGCAATGCCTTCGGTTGCCAAGTGGAACCTCTCTGTCCTTACGATGGACGTTATCTTCTTCTCGTTGAGCGTGGCGTTCCTCGACCCTAGCACGGTACTACCTCAACTGCTAGAGCGGCTTGGCGCAACGGGCTTGATGATAGGGCTATTCTCTAGCCTCCGTAGTTTGGCGTTTAATCTACCGCAGATATTTGTGGCGTATGCCACCATGAACCGCGAAAAGCAGAAGCCTTTCTTGGGGAAAATCAACGCCGCTTGCCGTCTGCCTCTGCTACTTTTACCCCTTATTATTTCGCGCTCAGAACTCTCTGTCGAAAATCGAAATGCCGCCCTTCTTACCGTTATGGGGCTACTGTTTGCTTGGTCGTTGGGAGATGGTTTAGGGTACGTGCCTTGGATGGAGATAGTGGCACGTAGTTTCTCCGAACGCACACGTGGGCGGTTCTTCGCAACCACGCAGTCTATCTCTGGGATTATCAGCATAGGGATTGCCGCGCTTGCCGTTGCCCCTATTCTCTACTCCAAAACACTGGGCTACCCCGCCAACTACGCGGTACTAGGTCTGCTCTATGCGGTTCTGATGCAGTTTTCGCTAGCAGGTGTGCTACTCATAAAGGAACCCCCCATCCCCGACTCGTTCTACGAGCGACTCAAACAGCCCCACCCTAGCCTAAAAGACTACCTCAAGCGGCTACCCACCTTTATTCATGGGAATCCCGTCTTTGGCAAACTCTGTACCATTGCGTTACTGGTAAATTTTGGTATGGCGAGTCAACCGTTCTATGTACTCTATGCCAAGCGTCTGTTCCATCTTGGCGACGAGTGGGGAGGCACATTTCAGGTCTATTTGGCGTTAGGGGCGGTAACACTTCTCCCGCTTTGGGCGTTTATCGGAGAGCGCAAGGGGGCGCACAACTCCATACGCGCCGCCGCCTTCGCCTGTTTCCTTATGCCGATTATCGCCCTAACTCTGGGTAGGGTCTCGCCGTGGCTGTTTGGACTGGTGTTCTTGCTTATGGGGGGTACCCTCGGTTGGGGCTTCTGGATTGTAGTAAACCACTACCTGCTTATCCACATCAAAGAAGACGATAGGCAGGTCTATGTCGCGCTTATCAACCTTGTGCTTACTCCTTCGGCTTTTTACGCCACCTTGGGAGGATTCTTAGTTCCCAATACGCAATTTATCGCCATTCAGGGCTTTCCGGTACTCTTTCTGCTTACCGCGTTTGTAACTGCGATTGGGGTCTACCAGACGCGCTACCTGCCCAACCCCTCCGTAGAGTAGCCCCCTGCATAGGAGAGGAGATAAGGACATCAAACGACGCTATTTCCTGTTGCAACTCCTACCCACCCTCTCGCTTTTCACCCTGCTGTGTGGCTTTACGGGTACATCTGCTACCGCTCAGGCGGGGCAAATTTTCGCATGGGGCTACAACGCTTATGGGCAGTTGGGTAATGGAACCTATACCAGTAGCACTCTTCCCAACCCTCTCTCCAAACTCTCTAATGTGATTCAGATAGCAGGGGGCGGCGACCACTCCCTTGCACTAAAATCGGATGGAACGGTGTGGGCTTGGGGGGATAACAGCGTTGGGGAGTTAGGGGAGGGAACCACTCAAAAGCACAATAGCCCCGTTCCGGTTAAAAAGGTAGCGCATATTGTTCAGGTTACGGGTGGAAAGCACCACTCTCTTGCCCTTACTTCTGAGGGCAGGGTATGGAGTTGGGGCTGGAATAGTGAAGGGCAGTTGGGTAATGGAACTTACACCGATAGTTGCCTTCCTATAAAGGTCTTGAACCTCCCTCATGTGGTACAGATAGCGGGAGGGGGAACGCACTCTCTTGCGTTAAGGGCTGATGGAACGGTATGGGCTTGGGGTGAAAACAGTTTTGGTGAACTAGGGGATGGAACCACACAAAACCGCAATACTCCTGCTCAAGTCGTCGGGCTAACCTCTATCGTACAGGTGTCCGCAGGGAAATACCACTCCCTTGCCTTAAAATCCGATGGAACGACGTGGGCATGGGGGTATAGCGAACATGGACAGTTAGGAGATGGAACCACACAGAGCCAAAAAGCCCCTATCCAAGTAACAGGGCTAACCGATGTAGTTCAGGTTGCGGGTGCGAAACACCACTCTCTTGCGTTAAAGGCTGATGGAACCGTGTGGGCATGGGGTGAAAACGTTTTTGGGCAGTTAGGCGACGGTACTATCACAGAACGTCATAGCCCGGTACAGGTAGTAGAATTAGCCCATATTGTGCAGGTTGCAGGGGCATATACGCACTCTCTCGCCCTTAAATCCGATGGAACGGTGTGGGCATGGGGAACCAACGAATATGGGCAGTTGGGCAACGGAGGCACAAACAGTAGTAGTCTTCCAATTATCGTGCCCAGCTTAACACAACAGACCTACCTTTCGGCAAGCGGCTTCCACTCCGCTTCCTTGCAAGCCCTTACACAAGACACCACTCTAAGCCTGAAGGACTCCTCCCTTACCTATGCTCCCGCCTATACCCTCTCTGCAACGCTAACAAGGCAACAAGGCTTCCCGTTAGTCTATCAGCCTCTCACTTTTGCAGTAGATGGAGTATTACTAGGGATAGCACGGACGGGTGCTTCTGGAACAGCCTTCCTAACGGTTGCAAATACGCCCCTCTTGGCGATAGGAACGCACTCCCTGGTCGTAAGTTTTGTAGGAGATGGACGCTGGAATCCCGCTTCTAACTCCGCAACGCTTACCATTACGCAAGCCCCAACACAACTCAGTGCCACGAACGTATCGGGGAAAGTAGGTAGTAAGGTTAGCCTCACCGCAAAACTGACTCGTGCCAGCGATAACACAGTTTTAGCGGGGCAGACTATCCAGTTTCAAATCGCAGGTGTGGTAGTGGGTAGCGCGAAAACCGATTCCAAAGGAGTTGCGGCTCTTGCCTACACCATACCCACAAACACATCAAAAGGGGGCTACTCACTGACCGCAGATTTCGGAGGCACTGCCTTCTATTTTAGTAGTAGCGATAGCAGTAAAACCCTTACTGTGAAGTAGTTAGAGAGAGGCAAATACCTATGTCTGTTCATGCCGATTTGCACCGTCATCTGGGCGGCTCTGTCGTCCCCCGCATCTTTTGGAGATACCTCCAACGCTCTGCGAATCGGCTTGCTTCCGAATACCCTGTCTACGAGGATTTTGAGGCGTTCGTTACCCGTCCGCGCACCACCCTCACCGAGTTTTTGGAACTGCACACGATGGTAGAGAAGACCCAAACTCTGGAGACCCTTCCCTACTTTATCTCCAAACTGGTACGCGGGGCGTTTGTATTCGAGGGTATCCTGTATCTGGAGTTGCGGCACACGCCCTACTACCGCACCGATAGCTACCTAACTGAAGCAGAGCGCATCCATCAGATGCGCGAGGTCGTGCGAACCATTGCCAAAGCGAGCTATCAACCGGACTACCCCATTCGAGTCCGTCAGATTCTCTGTATGCATAGCCGACTCCCAGAACACATCAATCGTGCTATACTAAATCTAGCGGTACAAGAGCAGGAGAGCGTCTGCGGTGTGGACTTAGCAGGTCCGGACACGCTCTACCGCGAACGCCTACAAGAGCATATTCAGATGTTTATGTATGCACGGGCGCAGGGGCTAAAAACCACGTGCCACCTCTTCGAGACGGCAAACGGTGCGTACCCCGAACTACTGCCCTACGTAGATAGAATTGGTCACGGAATCCATATTCCGCTACAACGCCCCGAACTGCTCTCCGAGATTGCTGACAGGGGGCAGTGCCTTGAGGTATGCCCGACCTCCTACCTACGCACAGGAACCCTACAGAGCCTAGAGGCACTTCGCCTCGTGTTCGAGAGGTGCGAAAAAGCACAGGTAGACATCGCGATTTGTACCGACAACCCGGGGCTACACGATGTACGCCTCCCTTTCGAGTACGAGAATCTGCTCACACTCGACGTAATAGATTTTAGCCAGTTACAGCGTTGCCAAGCCGCTGCTTTCCGCCACGCTTTCGACTGGCCCCATGCAGAGCCGCCCCAAGTGTTTCTGCAAAAACTAGCAGAACCAGACAGGTTTGTATAAAACCTATAACCCTAACCCACCCAAAAAGGAGAACTCAGGTGTTCCGAAAAACCCTTTCCCGGAAATCCCTTCTCATTACGCTACCCCTCGCCGCGTTTGCCCTTGCGGGGTGCAACAACAGTAGCGACACCAGTAAAACCGACAGCACGAAAACCGAGACTAAAGCCGAAGGCACAAAGCCCGAAGGAACCGCAAGTGGCGGCAGTTTCAAGGTTGGGCTTGTTACCTCCGGACCCGTTAGCGATAACGGTTGGAACGCGGGGGCATATAAGTCCCTTCAGTCCATCAAGACCGAACTGGGCGCAGAGGTACAGAACGTAGAGGCTCCCAACGCCGGACAACGTGAGGAGAGCCTACGCGCCTACGCCAGTAAAAAGTTCAACGTGGTAATTGGGCACGGTGCGGAGTTTGAAGAACTCGCCCTCAAAATAGAGAAAGAGTTCCCCAATACGCAGTTCCTTATCTCTTCTGGCGGCAAAGCCGGAACCAACACCACCCCCATTATCTACAAACTAGAGGACGGGGCGTACCTGCTAGGAATGTTGGCGGCGGGAGTGAGCAAAACCGGAAAACTCGGTGCGGTGGGAGCCATGAAAATCCCCCCGCTAGAGCGTATCTTCAAGGCGTTTGAACTCGGTGCGAAAGCCGTTAATCCGAATATCACCCTCCTGCCTGCGGTCTATACCGGCAGTTGGGATGACCCCGTAAAAGCCGGTCAGCAGACGAAAGCCGTTCTCGACCAAGGTGCAGATGTGATATTGCAGGACGTAGATGCCGCGGCAGTAGGTGTCTTCAACGCCGTAAAAGAGCGCAACACCGCCGCCAAGCCCATCTACGCACTAGGAACCAACAGCGACCAAAACGCCGTTGCGCCGGAAGTGGTGCTTGCCAGTGCGCCCATTTTCTACGATAAAACGATGGTAAACCTCGCCAAAAAGGTGAAAGACGGGAACTATAAGCCCTCCGATACCCCTATTGGTATGAAAGATGGAGCCATCGGTTTTGTGCTGAACCCGCAACTCGCGGCAAAAGTACCCGCCGATTTGAAAGCCAAAGTAGATACCGCTACCAAAGACATCACTGACGGCAAACTGGACGTTTTGAAGGGAAAATAGCTCATGTCCTCTGCGCGTGACACCGCGCCCTCTCAAGGGACGCTCGAAGCGCAACCGAATAGCCAAACGCCCCTCCTCGTTATGCAGGGGATAACCAAACGCTTTGGCGACAATACCGCTCTCTCCCGTGTGGATTTCGACATCCGTGCGGGAGAGATTCACGCTTTGCTAGGCGAGAACGGCGCGGGTAAATCGACCCTAATGCACGTACTTTCGGGGCTAATGCGTCCCGATACCGGCACGATTACGCTGAATGGTTCGCCTGTACGCCTTACTTCGCCCCAAGCGGCACGAAAACACGGTATCGCGATGGTACACCAGCACTTTGCGCTCGTACCTGCCTTTACCGTTACCGAAAACCTTGCTCTTGATACCGAGACCTCTTTCGGAAAA
>OMJJ01000241.1 GCA_900299305.1 bacterium
AAGCACAAAGGGTTTTGCTCCTGCGTTTGCCGCCCCCACCGCTTTGGAGCCGGGGAACGGTGCGCCCATCTTAATCCATGCTTTCAGGGCGTTCATCTCTTCGGGTTGTAAGCGTCCGCCGGGAGGCATCTTCACCATACCGTCGTAGCGGGTAACATGAATCAGGAGGCTGTTATCGGGGTCGCCGGGTACAATAGCCGCACCAGAGGCGTTCCCTTTTAGAATGGCTTCGCGAGAATCCAGCAGAAGCCCCCCCTTTGGGTTTTTACCCGTGTGGCAGGTGTAGCACCGCTCTATTAGCAGAGGGCGAACGCTCTTCTCGAAAAAGGCGTTCTGCTCTGCGGTAAAAGCGTCTGCTTTTTTATCGTCGGCACGCCCCACAAGGGCGGTTAGCCCTATCAATGAGAGCGTGGAGAGTGTTAAAAACGTACCCGTTATTCGTGTGTTACTTCTAAACAAGACAGAGAGACTCCTTTACGTTGTACCTCCTCTATTTTACCCTAAACATCGGGCAACCTCACTACTCTCCAATTAGGGTAATTGCGTTGCCAGTAGGCGTTACATTTTGCAAGGCTATAACCCTCACACCAGCCTCATCTCCCCCTTGAAAAGAAGATACCGCAATCCCAATCTTTTGAAAAGATGCAAATTTTATCTAATCCTCTTTAAGAGGGGTTGCTAATTCTAAGCAAAAAACGATACAATAGTTCCACCTAAAATATCCACGTACTCACGCGGGAGGAGAGAAAGAATTTCCATACGCAACGTACAAACAAGAGCGGTGCGCCGCAGTCGCCTCATCACCCTAAGTTTGGCACTCCTCGCAGGTTTGCAGGTCGTCTACTCCTACTCTCATCCCCGTAAGACGACACCGCAACCCCCTCCTGAAACACGTCTACCCGTGCCTACTGTAACGCCACCGCCCACCGCACAGCCAACGGAGGCGAAAGCGGAGACTACTGAAGACCGTCCCTTCTCCATCGACGCGACCAGTGCGATTCTGATAGATGCCAACACAGGGCAGACGCTCTACGCGCAGAATGCCGATGAACGCCGCCCCATCGCCAGTACCACTAAGATAATGACGGCTCTCCTCCTGTGTGAAAGCACCACTCCCGAAACTGTGATTACCGCCAGTAAGAACGCCGCCGAAACCCGCGAGAGTTCTCTGCACCTTAAAGAGGGGGAGAAAGTCACCGCGCACGACCTACTACGCGCTATCCTAATGCGCTCTGCAAACGATGCTTGTGTCGCCGCCGCCGAACACATCGCCAAAACTGAAGAGGCGTTCGTTGCCAAGATGAATGCACGGGCGGCAGACCTAGGCGCGACGCATACTCATTTCGTAAACAGTCACGGGTTGCACGATGACGAACACTACAGTACCGCACGAGATCTCGCACTCATCGGACGTGCCGCCATGCGAGAATCCCGTATCGCAGAAGTTACCGCCACGAAAACCTGCCGTATTCAGCGTTCTATCGACAAACTCGACCTTACCATGCACAATCATTCGCGCTTTCTGGGCAAGTTTCCCGGCGCAGATGGCATAAAGACAGGTTGGACAGTCCCCGCAGGGAAGTGTTACGTAGGCTCTGCCACCCAAAACGGATGGCGGCTTATCTCGGTGGTTCTCAACTGCCAGATGTACCCCGAAGAGACCGCAAAACTGATGGAGTACGGCTTTTCGCACTTCGAGACGCGCACAGTAGTCAATCCACGTCAACCTATGGGAGAGTGTACCGTTGCGAACTCGCCCGATAAAACGGTGCTTGCAGTGGCAAAAGACCCCCTACAGTGCGTAGTAAAAAAGGGACAAGAGCCTCGCTACGAACTACATCCCACGCTTACCGCACTTACCGCGCCCGTTGCCAGTGCAAGCACTATCGGTTCGCTTCAACTCGTTGCGGAGGGGCAGGTTTTGGGGAGTACGCCGCTAATCGCAGAGCATGGCGTGGAGGAGTGGCAGGGGTTCTCTGCGCTGATACACGGCAAGAACAAAACGCGATTTTATGGGTTCTCTCTGTTTTCAGGGGGAGTTCTGGTATTCTTAGGATATGGAAAAAGAACACGCAAACGATTTACCGCGCTTACAAAAGGTTCTCGCCGACGCAGGAGTCGCTTCTCGGAGAGCTTCGGAAGCGATGATACAGGCTGGTAGAGTTACCGTCAATGGAAAACGAGTGACCCAAGCCGGCACCAAAGTAAACCCCCAAGTAGATGCGATATGTGTAGATGGAGAACCCATCAAGACACAGACTGCCCCCCAAAAAATCTACATCATGCTGAACAAGCCCACAGGCTACCAGTGTACCGTAAGCGACCCCCATGCAGAACACTCCGTAATGGAGTTGGTGGCACAGATAGAGGAGCGCATCTACCCCGTTGGAAGGCTAGACGAAGATAGTGATGGGCTACTCCTGCTTACCAACGACGGCGATTTTGCCTTTCGCCTCACGCATCCCCGCTACCACGTTCCCAAAGTGTACGTTGTTAAAGTAAAAGGCTTTGTAGAGCGCGAAACCGCCATTAAACTGAGCGAAGGCATCGAACTAGAGGACGGCATGACCGCCCCCGCCAAAGTCCAGTTTGTAGATTACGATCCCGCTACGCAGTCCACCACCATCGAGTTTACGCTCTATGAGGGCAGAAACCGCCAGATACGCCGCATGATGGAGGCAGTAGGACACTCAGTGCGCTCGTTGCGGCGTGTGGCGTTTGGCAACCTCAAACTCCAACGCCTAAATCCCGGTACATGGCGTAAGTTGCGCCCCGAAGAGGTTTCACAACTTCTTAGCCTCGTTAAAACGACTCCCACACCCAAAAAGGCAGACCGCCCCAAAAAGCGAATCTATCAAGCCCCGCGCCCTGCCCCCCAACCCCCTTCGGAGGAGACACTTTGAGTCGACGAACTCTGATAGGCACGAGCCTATTGCTTCTGCTACCTTTTTTGTACCGTACCCCGCTAACAGCACAACAGCCACCCCGCAAAGTAACTCCCAACGCTTCTAAAGCACCCGAATATCCCCGCCATGTAAAAGACTCACGGGGCAAGGACATTCTCTTTGTACAGCCACCTCAGCGCATTGTGTCGCTGACCCCTAGCAATACCGAAATCCTCTTCGCGCTCCAACTCGGTAAAAAAGTGGTAGGTGTTACCGATGCTTGCGACTTTCCCCCCGAAGCCAAGCAGAAGCCAAAAATCGGCGGTTTTCAGATCAACACAGAGCGGGTACTGGTACAACACCCCGACCTTATTGTCGCTACCGAAGGGCTAAACGCGCGGGCTATAGAGGCACTAGAGAAGGCAAAAGCCCCCGTGGTGGTCGTCTCTACCAGGTCTATTAAGGAGACTCTACAGGCGGTACGTACTATTGGGGAGGCGACGGGGACACCCGTACCTGCCTCCAAAGTAGTAAGCGATATTCAGAACAGCCTGAACGCCATTCAGAAAGGGCAAGCAATTCTGAAATGGAAGCCGCGAGTACTCATGCTCTACAGCACCAACCCCATCTATACCACCGGTCCCGGCTCCTATCTTGATGAGATTATTCGCATAGCAGGAGGGATAAACGCAGTTGATAAACCCGTACCGGGCGACAAACTCACCCCCGAACAGGTGATGGTGTTACGCCCAGATGTGATTATTACGGGAAAAGAGACGGAAAAGCAGGTGGAGCAGATGCCGGGGTGGGCAAGCGGAGTGCCCGCCGTAGCCAAAAAGCGATTCTTTCACCCTAGCGAGGACTCGATACTGGTACGCCCCAGCCCCCGCCTCCCCAAAGGAGTACGCGAACTAGCGGACTATCTGCGGCAGGTGATGGCTTCCGAGCCGAACCGCAAGCGTTAAGCCCAGTTTTCTGCCTCTTGGGGGGTGTTTAGATTGTGAAAGCAGGTGAAGGTGGGGTCTAAGGTTCGCAACTCCGCTTCCGTAACGATTCGTAACCGCAACTGACGGCGCACGGCACGGTGTAGAGCGCGTTCCCCCTCCTCGAAGCACTGGCGCAAAGGTATAAGGGCAGTATCCCGATAGACGGCACAGAGCGGCTCCAAACGCCCCTCTATCATGGGAACCACACCATCCACCTCCGCGTTCGCCAAAGAGAGCAGATAACGCAGTACCGGAAGTTGCAGAGAGGGCATATCACACGCAACTGCTAAGTGATTGCCCTCTCCAAGTATCTCCAAACCCGTTACTATCCCCCCCAAAGGACCCGCCCCCGGAAACCTATCCGCCACTCCTCTGCCCAGTATAAGGGGGTACTTGTCCGCTCTTTCCGAAACAACCAGTACCTCTTCCGAGAGAGGGGAGAGGGCTAGTAGGGTGCGCTCCAGCAAGGTCTGCCCCCTAAGTTGTAGGAGGGCTTTGTCTGTTCCCATCCGTTCACTTTTGCCCCCTGCCAGTACAATCACTCCCATCTTCTACTCCAACTAGCCTCCGTGTGAAAACAGCCTCGCGATAGCAAAGGCAGTCGCGGCGGCAATTCCACCGATAACCACCGTCTGCAAGGCACTGCGAATCGGTGAGATGCCCACTGCCTTGCCCTTAAAGTATCCAAAGCCCAAGAGAGCGAAGAGAGTTACCCCTACCGACCAGAGAAGTGCGGTACGTGGTTGCGAGATAGCAAGGTAGGGGCTAAGGGGAATCACACCCCCTACGATGTATGCCCCCGCAATAGTCGCGGCACTGGTAACGGCACGCTTGGGGTCTGGCTCCTCTAGTCCCAACTCAAAGCGCATCATAAATTTGACCCATGCGTCGGGGCGTTTTTGGAGTGCTTCCACAATCGCACTACTCTCCTCATGTGTTAATCCATACTCCTCAAGTATCTCCTGGGTCTCCTCTACCTCTTTATGGAGCAGATGCTCTATCTCGTAGTACTCGCGCTTGAGTTCTTGCTGATAGTGTTCGCTGTCGCCCCGTGCGGCAAGGTAGCCTCCCAACCCCATCGCAATAGACCCCGCCGCAATCTCGGCAAGCCCCGCCGTCACAATCAGATTAGAGGCGGCAACTGCGCCCGTAAGCCCCGCCGCAAGCGCAAACGGAACCGTCAAGCCATCCGACATCCCAATCACAAGGTCACGGACGGTATCAGTTGCGGTAAAGTGGTGTTCGGAATGGGGGGTATGGGTAGACATAGGTTCCTCGTTATCTGCTTGGGGAGTGGTGTTAGTGGATTGTACCCCGTTAATAGGGGGTATAATCAAGACCTACACTTCTCCAGAAAGAGATTCCGTTTTTCATGCAGATAGCGAATCGTAAACTCCCGCAGTACCTTCTTATGCTCATGACGCTTGGCGTTTTGGCAGGCGTGGGCGGTTGCCTGTTACGTTACCGTGTGGAGGCACGTAACCGCCGCGTAGAACTAGGCGTAGAGTGGCAAGAGATAGCACAACTCGCCTCATTAAGCGGTAAATCGCCCCTTACGGTGCTAAACGAGTTCAAAGAGCGGGGAGTGAGTGCGCTGATTGTACAAGAGGACACCTTTGCGAGTTTGGAGCAGACAGGGGCTATTGTACACAACGCTTCTAAGGGGCTGACCGAAATAAGGGTAGAATCGGAGAGAGTACAGGAGCAGATTGAACGTGCTCTAAAGATTCGGAACCTTGCGAAAAACCTGACCGAAACTGCCGTAACAACACAAAATACACTTAAAACTCCCTCCGAAGGTACCTACTTTGAAGGGCTTACTAATATCCCCGACCACACATGGAGGCTTCTCTCACCCGTACCCTACACCCACCTAAGAACGCTTGGCATAGGCTTACCCGAAGACGCAGTGAGTACCGCAAAAGCGGCGAAACTACAGATAGTTGCCCGTACCTCCAACTTTCCGGGCGTAACCCCCACTACCGCTCAAAACCAACTAAACAGCCTAAAAGAGCAAGGGGTACAGATGGTTATCTTTACGGGGGAGGAGGTGCTAGGGTATCGTGGGCTAGAGGCGGAGGTATCGCAACTTCTGCGCGACCCCAAAGTTTCCCCCAAAGAGGGTGAACTGCCTTCTACGGGCGTTGCGTTTGGGGCAGTGGAGTTTGGGAAGCAGAAGGGAGATGTACAAATCTCCTCACACCTGCACGGTGACTTCATTCGGGTACACAGTATCCAAGTCGCAGAGATGGCGCAGATGACCGACAAGGAGATTATCGAACGCTATGTACGCGCCGGGCAGGAGCGCAACATCCGTTTTCTCTATATTCGCCTACTAACACAGGCGGGTATCGACCCCATTAGTGACAACCTCAAGTACCTTGATAAAATCGTGCGGGGCTTAAAATCGGGGTCAAAGTGGACGGGTGGCGCACTGGATACAGGCGTTGCAAACCGTTTTTCTAACCCCCTTATCCCCCGTTTCCTCTTTGCAGTTATCGGATTGGGGGTTGCGGGGGGCTTGATGTGGATGCTTCTCTGCATCGCCCCGTTCCCAAAAGCGTTTCAAACCAAAGGAACGTTTCTGCTTTCGGTTCTCTGCGCGGGGCTATCCTACTGGGGAGAGCAGGGCAGGGAGTACGTTGCGCTACTGGCGGGTATCGCTTTTCCGACGATTGCCTGCCTCTCGGTCTTCCCCAACCTACTCCACGCCCCCGAAACTCCTGACTCCCCCGCAGTCGCCTTCCATAAAGCGGTACGTGCGCTGATACAGGCAAGCCTTATCACCTCTTTGGGTATTGTGATGGTGGCAAGTATCCTTGCTACCCGCCCCTTTATGATGCACGTAAAGCAGTATTTGGGAATTAAAGTACAGCACCTCATCCCACTTCTTATCGTTGCGACGTTGGCGTTTCTGGGAGGTGCGGCGCAAGATAACGAAACGTATATCGACTTCAAGCGGCGTATCCGTACCCGCGCCCAGCAGATAGCCAACGAACCTGCCCGTTTTGGGATACTTCTCCTCTCGCTGGTGGTGATTGTGTTTTTGGCGTTTGTGGTCGCCCGTACTGGCAACGATTCGGGGGCAGGTGCTTCTGGTATCGAGATGAAGTTCCGCGCTCTGCTAGAGAAGGTACTCGTGGTTCGCCCACGCACCAAAGAGTTTCTTTTTGGTCATCCGTTCTTTTTGGTGGGGCTTGCGCTCTGGTGGCGCGGCAAACGCAGTTGGGGGCTACCCCTCTTTGTGTTTGGGTGTATGGGGCAGGTTTCGCTTCTGAACACCTTCTGCCACATCCATACCCCGCTCATTATCTCCTTTTGGCGTGACTTTATTGGGCTAATGATAGGAATTGGGCTGGCGTGGATAGCGTTTCAGGCAGTAGGGAGGAAAAGCCATGTTGCTTAAAAACCGTCGTATTCTTGCGATACTCCCACACCCCGATGACCTCGAAATTCTCTGCGCGGGAACCCTTACGCGCCTCTGTAAACTCGGTTTTGAACTCATTACCGCCACCATGACACCCGGCGACAAAGGCTCTGCGGTACTGAGTTCGGAGGAGATAGCCGCTATACGGAGAGAAGAGGCACAGGCAGGGGCAAAGGTAGTAGGCGCAACCCGAACCACCTGCCTAGAGTTTCGAGATTTGGAGATTGTTTTCGATAACACGGCGCGGCGCAAACTCGCGGGGTTAGTGCGCGAAGTAAATCCTCTTATGGTGTTCACCACGCCCCCGCAAGACTATATGTTCGACCACGAAATCACCTCACAACTGGTACGCGATGCCTGTTTTAACGCGGGGGTAAAAAACTATCCTGCGGAGGGCAACGCGCCACCTATCAACGGGATTCCGTACCTCTACTATACCGACTCCATTGGTGGTCACGATCTCTTTGGGAACCCCTCTCCGCTCCATTTTGTGATAGACATATCAGCGCAGATAGAGCACAAAACAGAGGCTTTGGCTTGCCACGATAGTCAGCGAAGTTGGCTTAAAAAACAGCATGGCATGGACGACTACATCGACTCGATGCGGCGTTGGTCTGCCCTACGCGGTGAGCAGGTAGGCACTGCCTACGGAGAGGGCTTTCTACAGCACTTAGGACATCCTCACCCTACCGACAACCTCCTCCTAGAGATACTCTCTGCCGCGCCCCTTGCCTGAATAAGCACGGCAGAGCATTTAGGGGTTCGAGAGGACTAGGAGGTCATCCACTTCTTGAGGGCAGAACCCGGTAGATAGTAGAGGGTCTCACCTCTCTGCTGGTACTTCATGTAGCCCGTAACTCTATCGAAGAGTAGGATACGCTTCTCGCCGCTACGCAAACTGACCGTTAGTTGGTGGGTGGCACGAAACACCAGTGGTTTAGGAAACTTCAGTGCGCGTATCAGTCCCGAAAGTGCACCGTAGAACTTACGAGCATCAGAAGCGGCTATCAGCATTTTGCTCTCGTTGGGTCGCTTCCCCTCGAAGGCAGTAAGGCGACGAGTAGTCTTCGATACAGAAGGACTGAGAGGTGTGAGGATGAGTTGAGAGGCTTGACGTAGGAACGTCCCCATCTCTCCGCCGTTGATGTAAGCAACCACCGACTGACCACCCCGAAACAGAGTAGCACCATACCCTGTAATCTCTCCGGTGGTAGCATCCAATCCTACCGCACATATACCCGGAGAGCCGCCGTATTCGTCCTGTGTACTACTTTCTACTCTCCATATCAGATGATAGGGTAAGGTGTAGGTTATCTCTTTGTAGGACTTTGCTGTCCATCCATTACTGGAGCAGGTGTAGGCAAGTTGTGCTGCTATATCGCCTACCAACCGGTTGCCCTTTTGGAGTAGTAGCGAACGCCCTTTGGAGAGGGCTTGCTCTTGAGTGATAACCAGTGCTGTGTCCTGTATAGAGGGCATCTCTACACGTCCAGTAATTGAGATAAGCCGCCCTTCTGCGGCATCCATGTCAACACTAAAATCTGTGCCACTGACGGGTACTCCGTTATAGATACGATTAAAGTAGACCTCCCAAGTTCTATCACTCTGAGAGGTAATGTCGCCTTGTTCAGTGGGGCGTACCTCATATATTAACTCAAGTTGCTAGTGGCAAATAG
>OMJJ01000242.1 GCA_900299305.1 bacterium
CTATTTGCCACTAGCAACTTGAGTTAATAAATACCTCTTTCAAGTTTTCTTCTACCGCAAGTAACCTTTTTTGAGGTGCGCTCGTCTAAGGGAGTGAGACTGTTTTTCAGGGAGTACTGCCCTGCTATGGAACGAACGCTAGTGAACCAAAAAACCTGTACCTCCGGTTGGAGTGCGCCATTGAATGGGGAGCAGACGGTGGCAACCGACGAAGATAGCACGCTCATCGCGCAGTTTTTGCGCGGTGATGCCTCCGCTTTCGACACGCTATTTAAGAAATATCAAGACTACGTCTATCATATCCTATACGGAATTGTGGGAAGCGCGGAAGAGGCACGCGACCTCACGCAAGACGTGTTCTTGCAGGTCTACCGCTCTCTGCCCAACTTTCGGCACAATGCCCGTTTTGCGACATGGCTCTACCGTATCGCCGTAAATCGCGGGGTAGACGCGGCGCGTGGTTCAAAACGCTGGCGGTTTCTGCCGCTGGTGCAGGACAACTCACAAAAAGAGCAACCCGCTGAAGAGACAACAGAACCAGAATACGCCTTTGAACGCCAAATGGAACAGCAGTCCGTTCAGGTCACACTACAGCGGTGTCCGCTCACACATCGGGATATACTGGTACTGCGGTACTATCGTGACCTCTCAATAGAAGAGATAGCAGAGACCCTCGACTGCTCGGTAGCGGCGGCGAAAGTACGGTTGCACCGCGCCCGTAAGGTCTTCAAAACGCAGTACGAGCAGTTTTATGGAATAACTAACCTCAACGGAAAGGAGGGGGCAGATGCAAAACAGACAATCCTATAACCACCCCACTCAGTCCTGTGTTGAGGTACAAGAGCAGTTTTTCTCTCTTATGGAAGGGCTACTCTCTCCCAGTGAAGAGGCGCAACTACGCACCCACTTCGATACCTGTGTGGAGTGTAGCACCGCATGGGCGCAGTACCGCGCCCTAGAGCAGAGGATGTTTTCGGCACGGGAAGCGATACCCTCTGCTGGCGACCTCAGCGCGGGGTTTTATCAGAAATTAGAGCAACAACAGAGAAAACCAGTTCGCCGCTTTCGTTGGCTAGTGGCAAGCCCTGCGTTCGCGATGCTGGTTTTAGGGGTATTGGTGTGGCAAGGCAAAGAGAGGCAATCTACCCCCTCTCTTACCTCACCAGCATCGACGATAGTGGCAAATGCCCCTGCGCCTACCAAAACACTTGTAAAACCTGATAACACAGAGGTCGCAAGTAGTGATACCTCTACAGAAGAGGCACCGCTTCTATCAGAGGTGGCAGTACCTCCTACAGTAAGAGCAAAAGCCACACATCACCACGTCGTCAAACTACTTAAAGAGGCGAAATCGCCCGTAGTAGTCGCCATGCTGAACGATACCCCTCCACCAGACGGGGTAGACTTGGTAGTGACGGATAACGAACGCGGCTTTGAGAATCGGGTACATATTGAGGGCGAAGATACCAGTAAACACGGCGTAAGAACCGTGACCATAGAGGACGAAGAGCCGACTACCGCGCCCACCTTTGCGGTAGAAAAGAGCTCGGAATAGACAGAGAGTAAGGAGTTTGGAGATGTTATCTCTTTTTCGTCTTGGGGGACGAGTGATAGGAGTAACGGGTCTGCTTGGGTGTGCTTTAGCCACCCCCTTGCAAGCCCAAAACCAGAGCGTACTCGCGCAAAATGGGGCGCAACAACAGGCTTTCCAAAAGCCAATGGGAACCCTGCAAGTAAGCGGAACCATTGAGAAGTTCACCCTTTCCGCAAACCGCGCCGATGTGTTAGAGACCCTGAAAATGGTCTTCGAGCAGGCAGAGAAGCAGTTTGTTCCTATCGGCAACCTAACCGGAACCGTAACACTACGCCTCAGTGAACAGCCCCTCGTCACCACCCTAGACGCGATTTGCGCTCAAACCTTTCTGCGCTACCGCTTCGATGCAAACAAAGGCATCTTCTTTATAGAACGTAACGACGAGGCGGTACGCGGAGCCATTCTGCGCCTTCGCCAACTCGATACCGAAATGCGGAACCAACTGCGCCTTATGGGGCTTACTCTCCCTACCGACTACGCATTAGGATATAACCTGCAAAACGGCACGCTTATTCCTGTTCCACGTGGCTTAAATGGTACTTTTGGCGGAGGTGCAGGAGGTAGCGGTGGATTTCGTGCCGCCCTTCCCAATAACTCTGCAAGCCTTGCTCCGGCGGATAGTAGTAGCAACCGCGAGAACAGCTCTCCCCTCCCCAAAACAGGTCGCGGTCAAAATACGCCCAACACGGAAGGGGCAACACCCGATGGATATAACCTCTTCCTAAAATCGAATAGCCTCGTCTATTTTGCCGCCAAAGAGAAGCCCACTCCCATTTACGACATTCTACAACAGTTTGGACTACAAGCAGGAGTTCCCCTGCTTATCGACCCTAGCGTACCCAAAGGCTCTAAGTTCGTAGTAAAGGGAACCCTCTCCCCACGCCCTCTCCCCGACGCGCTCAACCTGCTTGCGCCCTATGCACGACTGGAGTGGCGATGGCTAGGCGACTCTATCTTTGTAAGCACCACGCCTGAATTTGAACTGCTTCTACAAGATGTTAGTGTCGCAAAAGTCACCGGAAATGCCGAGCGCAGTAGACAGAGAGAAGTCACGCCCAACAACGACAAAAAAGGAGAGACGAACAAGGACAAACTGCCTCCCAAAAACTAGGCAGTTGTGTCTGCACTCCCTTCTGCTTGACAAACCTATACAACAAAAGGCATAATCGCGGTGAAATAAACTAACTTCACAGGAGCAGATAATGCGCTTTCACAGGCAGAAATATCGACGCAGAAGCCCCCTTGCGCTCATGATGGCACTCGTAGGGATGCTTCCATTCCACGCAAACGCACAGACCAAAGCCACTCCCCCTTCCGATGCACAGGTACAAGCCCGTGTTAGTTCCCTCCTCAAACAGATGACCCTTACCGAGAAGATTGGTCAACTTAACCAACTCGGTGCGGGCTTTGGTATGGGTGGAGCGCAAACCGATGATACTATTCGCAAAGGTGGGGCAGGTTCTATACTTTGGGTAAACGGGGCTGAAGCACTCAATCGGATGCAACGTATCGCGATTGAGAAATCGCGGCTACATATTCCCCTAATCTACGGATTAGATGTCATTCACGGTTACAATACCATCTTCCCGATTCCGCTAGGGCTTGCCTCCTCTTGGGATACCAACCTCATCACACAGGTACAGGCAGTTGCAGCAAAAGAGGCACGCGCCGACGGTATCCACTGGACATTCTCCCCTATGGTCGATATTGCGCGTGACCCTCGTTGGGGACGTATTATGGAGGGCGCGGGAGAAGACCCCTATCTGGGAGCGGCTATCGCCAAAGCACAAGTTCGCGGCTTCCAAGGTCCCTATATTGGTGCACCCGACCACCTCCTTGCCTGTGTAAAGCACTTTGCAGGGTACGGCGCGGCAGATGGCGGGCGCGACTACGACTCTTCCTATATACCCGAAAGCCAACTCTGGAACGTCTACCTAGAGCCGTTTAGGGCGGCGGCGGAAGCAGGGGCAGGGTCGTTTATGAGTGCCTACATGGACTTAAACGACGTACCCGCAACCGGCAACCGCTTCCTACTACAAGACGTACTGCGAAAAGCATGGGGCTTCAAGGGGTTTGTGGTCAGCGATGCGTTTTCGGTACAAGGAATGATTACGCATGGTTTTGCCGCAAACCCCGCAGATGCCGCCTACCGCGCCATAACCGCTGGGCTAAACATGGACATGGCAAGCCAGACCTACTTACAGAACCTAGAAGGGCTGGTAAAACAAAAACGGATTTCGGAGGCGCAGATAGAGGCGGCAGTACGCCCCATACTAGAGATGAAAATTCGTTTAGGGCTGTTCGAGCACCCTTACGCCGACGTTACGAAAATCGCTAAAATCGCCAACGCCCCCGAACACCGCAAACTCGCACGTATCGCGGCGCAACGCACTGTAGTCCTCCTAAAAAATACCAAAAACATCCTCCCACTCTCTAAAGAGGGTAGTGTTGCCGTCATTGGGCCCCTTGCAAACTCCTCTGCGGACATGACCAGTTTTTGGGCAGGGCAAGCAGCGTACAAAGAGAATGTTACCTTCCTTCAAGGCATAAAGAACAAGTTGGGGGCGAGTGCCCAAGTCGATTACGCGCAGGGAGTTCAGATAACGCGCACCATCCCCTCCTTCTTCGATGCCATTATGCAACGCAAGCCTGTAGAGAAGTGGTCGAAAGCACAGGAGGAAGAGGAGTACGCACAAGCACTAGAACTCGCAAAGCGTTCGGATAGGGTAGTGATGGTGCTTGGCGAACTGGCAAGTATGAGCGGTGAGTTGGGGTCGCAGTCCAACATCGAACTACCGGGCAACCAGCAACGGCTCCTAGAGGACATCGCCTCTCTGGACAAGCCCCTTGTTCTCATTGTGGTCAGTGGTCGCCCCATAAACATCACGTGGGCATCCGAACACGTATCCGCGATTATGGCGGTATGGCATCCTGGTACCGAGGGCGGAAATGGGATCGCAGATGTTCTCGTTGGTGAGATAAACCCCAGCGGCAAACTTCCAGTAACATGGCCCCGCCACGCCGGTCAAATTCCCACTTACTACGCTCATAACCTCACTCACCAGCCGGAAACCGATAAAGGATTCACCTCCCGCTACTGGGACGATTCTAGTTTCCCCCTCTACCCCTTCGGCTACGGTTTGAGCTATACCACCTTTACCTACTCCAACCTAAAAGTACAGAAAAGTACCGTAAAGGTAGGAGAACCCGTAACGGTACAGGTCGATATTGCCAATACAGGTCGGTACGTGGGTGCAGAGGTCGCGCAACTCTACATTCACCAACGCTCAGGAAGTGCTTCGCGTCCTGTGCGCCAACTCAAAGGGTTCAAGCGGGTGATACTCAAAGCGGGGGCAAAACAGACCCTCACGTTCAAACTAGGAAAGGACGAACTCAAGTACTGGAGTTCTGCCGAAAGAAACTGGGTAAACGAGGCGGGGAGTTTTGATGTGTGGGTCGGCGGCGACTCGAACGCAAAGCTACACACCGAGTTCAAAGTGGTTCCCTAGAACCAATTTTGTTACCAGTACAAACCAAAAGGGGGCAGGTACTTTTCCGTACCTCCCCCCTTTGCTATACCACCAGAGCCAGCGAACGCAACTCTCCAAACTCATGACTACATTTTACCCATGAGGCTCCCCCGTCCTCACTACGGTATACGTACCCATTCACACTCGCCGCAAATATCAGGTTGGGAAGCGCGGGATGTGTGGCAAACATCCAAATCGTGCTGTTCGGAGTTTGAGGCAGGTTCGCCATCTGCCAAGACTGCCCTCCGTCTCTCGAAACCTGTAGGCTACCCACCGTACCGGGAGGTCCATTACCATTCCCCAAGAATAGGGTATAGGGGTCATCTGCTTTGGGCAGTAGCCCGCGGCAGTAGGCGTTCGGGAAAGAGGCTCTTACATTTTGAGGTTGCCACGTCTTGCCCTCGTCGTTGCTAAGGTTCAAATCGTTGTTTGTCGAGGCAAGCAGGGTACGCGGGCTCCCTGGCACAACCGCAAAGTCGTGCAAATCCTGCGAACTTAACCCCTCACTCAACCGCTCCCAACTCTCTCCCAAGTCGCGGCTACGCCATAGCCCATCAATCTCTACGCCTACCCAAACTGTATTCGCGTCATCGGGGTCGGCGAGGAGTTTCGTAACGCGGTTGTAGACGATAGGCGGGCAGTTCTCCTCAAGGGGAATCGCGAGTTTCTGCCAAGAGTTACCCCCGTCTAAAGAGCGGTAGATTCCCGCCGGACACACTCCCACAAACAGCACATCCGGGTTCTGCGGGTGAATCAGTAGTGACCAGATAAGGGTTCCGTTCTGAAAACCGTTCGGCGAAGAGAAAGGGGTGGGTATCACCTCCCATGTTCCCGAATCGGGCGAGAGGCGAAACAGTCCACAGTCGGTTCCAGCATACAGGGTGTCGGAGTAATTAGGATGGCGCGTAAGAGCGCGAACCTCTGCCTCCATAAATAGCCCCGCACTCTTTCGAGCAAAAGTCTCTCCGCCATCGGTACTCTGCCAAACGCTCTGCCCTGCTGTACCTGCATAGAGGGTGTAGTTTGTCATGGAAAACGGACTCCCTTTTAGGTAGTTGGTGTTTTTTTCCCGAACGCTTTCTGGAGTAACACCAGTCCTACAATCAGCACCACAATACCCACTATACTTATCAGTGTTCCTACCGCTTCATGGATAAACTCCATACCTTTGCTACCTGCAAGCGACGACTCTGCACCTACCAGCAATATCTTCCGAATACTCGAAATCACGCCAACCACCACAAACTCCTGCATGATAATCTGTATATTGTGGGTCTGCAAGTAGGTAAGAATCGTTCTCAGTAGTTCCAAGATAATAACAACAAAAAGAATACTACTCAAAATCTCTAGGCTGTTGTGCAGAAAGGGGTCTACGTTGGCGTGTTCCTCTACGGGAGCGGGTTTGGTGTTAGCCACCTCCTTTGGGGATTCGCTATGAGATATAAGTACTCCCTCCGCTTTAGGGACAACAATGGGAATTTGGCGTGCAAACACCACGCAAGTATGCACCAACACCGCTGCCGCCATCATCACAAAAAGAATTCCAACCACCACATGAAAGAAGTTATCTATCTTCTCCAGTAGGTGTACTATGGGAGGCATAGGTGGATGCCCCGCTTCGTGGGGCAGGGAGGGTTCAGTACTCATAAATCTCTCCTTATGTTCAGCAGGAACCTCGTTTAGTTCCCTACCGATGCGAGAACCTCATCCGAAATGTCGAAGTTCCCGTGTACTTTCTGCACGTCTTCGTCGTCCTCTAGTCTATCGAGTAGGCGAATAAGCAGGGCGGCATCTTTGTCATCCAGTTGTACGGTATCCATCGGCTCCATCGTGTACTCTGCACTTACGGTAGCGATTTTAGCGGTCTCTACGGCTTGGCGCACGGCACTAAAGTCTTCGGGAAGCGAGATAACCTCATAGTTTTCGGGGTCTTCGGTACGTACATCTTCCGCCCCCGCTTCGATAGCGACCTCAAACAGAGAGTCTTCGCCCACCGCGCTCTTCGCAATCGTGATGCGCCCGATGTTACGAAACCGATACGCTACCGACCCCATCTCCGCCAAACGCCCCCCATGTTTCGTAAAGATGCTACGCACATTCGAGACGGTACGGTTTTTGTTATCAGTAGCACACTCTACCAGTATCGCCACCCCGCCGGGTCCGTACCCCTCGTAGATAATCTCTTCGTAGTTCGCTTCGCCCAGTTCGCCCGTACCCCGCTGGATACTGCGCTGGATGTTATCGTTGGGCATAGAGGCTTCACGCGCCTTCTGGATTGCCAAGCGGAGGCGTAGGTTCGAGTCGGGATTGCCGCCTCCTGCCCGTGCCGCCATAAGAATCTCTTTTGCGAGTTTTGTAAACAGAGAGCCGCGCCGTGCGTCTTGCGCCCCTTTGCGTAGCCGTATATTGTGCCATTTAGAGTGTCCCGACATGAAACCTTAATCTCCATCCATCCTCAAAAATCTCTTTTCGAGCGAACCAAAGCGGTCTGCCCAAAACTGTTTTACATTATACACCAATTCCTCCTCTCTCACCTCAAAAATGGCAGTCCCCTGTATCACCTAAATTTTTGCGCCCGATATTCCGATACAAAAGAGAGGGAAACCTGCAAAATAGCCCCAAATCGCTTAGAAATTTCGTGATTTACTAGAATTTTTAAGAGAGATGTGCTAAACTTTAGAAAATAGATAGTGTTATCTGTTAGCAGATACCGCTACTATCCACTATCTTTCGCTAGATTCCGCCAATCAATCACGGTCACAATCGTTTATATGCTTGCGTTCTATGGCAATAGCAACTTGGTTTTACATAAGGAGGCTCGCTTCATGCTCCGAATCCAACGTATCCACTCGCATACACGTACCACGCTTCTCGGTCTCTTTTTACTCTTTACCCTTACCAAAGGCTACTCTGCCCCAATAAGCACTCACTTTACCACAGTACGCCTTAAAATTGCAGGGAAGTATATTTCTGATACGATACCGGTGCGCTCTAGCGGAACTGAGACCTATGTGGGTGTGGGAGTTCTGAAATATGTGGGTGCAACCGCCAAAACCACTCGAATGGGCGACTCTGTTCTCATTTCCACTCCTAGCAATGGGCAGACTACCGAGGTAGGATTCGCACGTATCGAAGGGCAGTCGCTACTCCCGCTCTCAGAGGTAGTGCGGCTTGTAAAGGGAACGGTAGCACGAGGGTACGACAAAGCAGATACCGCAGATACCTATGACCGTGAAACCGTCTACCTCTTGGCAAAAGTGACCCGTATTCAGGTGCGAACCGACGGCTTGCGTCTCGAAACAGGTTTTCCTGTTCCCTACAAGGTACGCAATGTAAACGAGCCGGGGCAGTATCGAGGTTATGTAGACTGTATTGGCGCGGCACTCTCCGACACCGTAATCCCTCAAGTCAACCCTGATATGTCTCAAACGGTGCGCCGAGTACGCACGGGGCAGAATGAAAAAGATGTAGCGCGTATTGTTGTCGAGTTCCGAGATAGACAGGGATTAGCCATTGCAGACGCTCTTGATAACGACAACCGCCGTATAGTGGCAAGCCTAACAAACAGTCTCCGAGATACCCGTGACACCATTGCTACCCGCGATAACACTTCTCTCCAAAAGCCAACCCGCATCGGCTCCTCTCCCCAAGAGTATGAGTTGGATAGAGAAGACACTACTGGAAGTAGAACCCGCCCCATAGAGACCGCCAATCGAGCTGGAGGACGCGGTTCGCTAGGGTCTCGTGCGGGAGGAGTACGCCGTGAGCCTATCGTACTACAATCCATCACGGCAACATTAGAACCTAACGACCATATACGTCTCGAAATGGTACTTACGGGAGCGGTACAACCCGTTATCCGCTATGCCCGTGACCGGGGGCAACTGTTTATCGACCTACCCGACACCACGCTTTCACTAGAACAGACGGGGCAAGCCCTCCAAGATTTGCAGTACCCTGCCGTCAAGAAACTGATGGCGTACCTACTAGAAGACTCGCTTTCGACTACCCGTATCGCACTGGATGCACCGCGCAACATTAAATTTCGTTCGCGTACCCTTGATAACGTGCTACGAATAGACCTCAAGATACCAGAACAGCGTACCGGCGTACTCGCAGGAAAAACCGTTGTGGTCGATGCGGGGCATGGCGGTACAGATACAGGCGCACACGGTGGTAGGGGAGTGGCTGTTTACGAAAAGAACCTCACACTGGCGTTTGCCCTCAAACTACGCACCGCCCTAGAAGCGATGGGGGCAGAGGTCGTAATGACCCGCGACAGTGATGCAACGGTAGCACTCTATGACCGCCCAGCCCTCGCAAATAGCATTGGGGCAGACCTCTTTGTGAGTATCCATAACGACTCGTCTCCCCGTGAAAATGGTGCCTCTGGAACCTCTACCTACTATCACGCAGAGGACTCTGTTTCCCATAAACTCGCGCAAGCAGTACAAACAGCGATCACTGCCGTTAGTGGTTTGCCAAGCCGCAAAACTATCTCCGACTTTAACCGTTTCCGTAATGGAATGGCAGTACTTAGAATGAGTAAAATGCCCGCTATTTTGGTAGAAGTCGCCTATATCAATAACGATACAGACCGTAAAAAACTGATGTCTCTCGACTTCCAGCAAACCATCGCCGATGCCATTGCACAGGGCATATCCAACTACATCACGGGAGCAAATGAGGACTGGAACAACGAAGAGAGACGAAACCGAACCCCAGACCCTGATAAAGAGATGCCTAAAGAGACCCCCAAGGAGGAACCCGATGAGAGCTAGTTTGGGTCTAACGCTTGCACGAACGATTCTTTTTTGCGGGACGGCATTGGGGGGAACCTATCTCTATACACAGAAACCCACCCCCTCTACTGCCACCGAAAAACAAGAGAAGGTAAAGCCCGCCAAGCACGTAACGGCAGAAGGCAATCAAGAGGAAGAGGGAAAAGACCCTTCGTCCATTCCACCAAAACCAACTACCACCATTAAAGAGGCGGTCTCCCAACTGCTTCATAAAGAGGAAGGCGCACTCTTCCCCAAGGGTACTAAGGTCATAGGCACCTCTCTCAAAGGCGAACTTGCAACCCTTGACTTTAATGAAGCGTTCAAAGCCATCGAAACACTGGGAGAATCTACCGAATCGGAGGCACAAAAAGCACTGATTGGTGTGTTAGTCCGCTTCCCTTCCGTCAAAACTGCCCGTGTTTTAGTAGAAGGCAAACCCTATACAAGTGGAGCCTTTGACTGGAGTGAGCCGTTTACGGTGCAGTAGGATGGGGTGATAACCCCAGTACTTTATGAACCTAATTGGTACACTCCATCCCCGCTCCTCTTGACAGTCCTACCGCTTTGCCTCATACTACAAATACTATGCCCCTTCTACCCAAAGAGTTCGTGTATGGTAGCCCGTAGAATAGACCGCCTTTTGCCACTCTTAGCCCTTTTGCTTGGTGGGTGTCAACCAGACATCCCCTTGCCCACCTCTTCTGTACAGAAAGAGGATGCCCCCCCAGTAAAAGCCGTAGAAGTACCTATCCCACCTCGACCTCATCTGTTTTTTGTTTTAGAACGTGGGGAGCCGACACGTAAAGAGATAGCCCTCACCTTCGATGATGGACCTCACCCCGAATTTACTCCCATGCTTTTAGACCGCTTGAAGCAGTTACAAGTACACGCTACCTTCTTTATGGTGGGTGAGATGGTGAAGGAATCTCCCCAACTCGCAAAGCGTATTGTAACGGAGGGGCATGAGGCGGCAAACCACTCCTACTCGCACCCGAACCTAACTCGTCTTACCCCTACAGAAATACGCGCCGAGATAGTACAAGGCAGTGAGCAGATACGCAAGGCTTGCGGAGTAGACCCGCTATTCTTCCGTCCCCCTGGTGGCAACTACGATGAGAAAGTGATGGAGGCACTGATAAAAGAGGGGATGCCGCTAGGGCTATGGACACATAACACCCAAGACTTCTCGAACCCTCCCGCCCCCCAAATTGAAGCGGGTATTCTCCACAACGCACAAAATGGTATGATAGTGTTGCTACACAGTAGTATTATGCCGACCTACGAAATTCTGCCCGACCTTGTAGCCAAACTCCGCAAGCAGGGCTATACCTTTGTTACCCTCTCTCAGATGGCACAGCACTCGCCCGAACTCGCCGAGCGTATCGAACGCGCAAAACAGCTCTACTAATTTCAGATGCACCGCAATAGAAAAAGCCCTCCACTATCTCTAAGGATAGGAGAGGGCTTACCTGCTTTGCGCTTAGGGCAGATTAGTTTACGAGGATGTTGAAGATGTAGGTTCCCCAAGTGGTTCCGTTTTTGTTGTACTGATTGACACCAAAGAAGTTGATACCGTTAGTTGGGTCTACGTTAAGTGCCGTATAGTCTCCCCAGCGTGCAGGGTCAGAGCCACTGGCTGCTGTGTATGCTTCCGTAGAGGTACGTAGTCTTTTGGGAGTACCAAAGGTAGCCGCAGAGGCAAGTTTACCACTTACATAGACCGCAGGGAACCCTTTACCGACTCCTGTTGCCCACATGGTCGAAGTCCACGCTACGGCAAGGTCTCCCTGTGTGTTGACGGATACGGAAGGGATGAAGTCGTGCGAGGTAGAACTCGCCGCAATGTTTTGCTGAAACACCTTCGTTTTGGTGGCGCAGTTGATACCGAACACATTGACAATAGGTTTGTTCTTGGAGCTATTGATGGTGTTTGCGGCGTAGACGGTATCGCCTACCTGTACACTGTTGTTGGGATAACGTACATCCAGTGTTTCTACCGTAACGGTGGTTCCGGGCTGGTTTGCGGCGGGTGGATAGTTCTGTGTTACCCCAATACTTACGTTTACAGGGGCGGAGAGGGTAGCATAAGCGGGGAACGCCGCATTAGTAAGCGTATAGACTCCCACGTTTTTGCTACCCGGCTGGTCGAAAATAAGATAGGCTTTGGGGTTACTATCTTGAACGAGGGGAAGAGTGAGTGTTGCTCTCAGGTTGTCCCAACGTGGATAAGCTATTGGTAATCCATTATAGAGATAGGCTTTGGGAACTACAGCAAGAGTCGCCCCATTAAAATTGTTGCCGTTGAAGATATTCGCGGAGAACAGCACTGCGTCTTGTGTAAGTCCTATCTTCTGGTAGTCAAAAAAGTCGTTGGAATGAAAAGCGACGTTCACGGGGTAGGTATAGTAGGTTCCCAACGGATTAGAGGTGGTAGAGACAGAGACAAACAGCCACATATGGTCAGCATCTTCTGGGAAAGCAGTTGCCGAAACAATCCATCGCCCCCAAAGTGGGTCGTACTTTACTTGTGGGTCGAAGAGGGCTTTGGTGGTATAGCCGAAGAAGGCACTGAGGGGTTTAATGCTCTTATTAGTTCCCCCGCGTGAGTAGACACCTATCGCCGCGTTGGTAATCTCTACATAGTAGGAGGGGCTTACCGCGCCATTACAGTCGGAGGGAGACCATATAAAACCACCATCCGCAGACTGATTTTGGTCTAAACCATCGAACCCCTTTACCAGTGTGGCATTGCGAGGATTGATATGAAAATCAGGGGTGGTGATATTTTCATTACTTACGGGTGGTTGTGATTTCAGGCTCCTATAGAGATCCAGTGGAATGGTAGGGCGGAAAGGATTGGTTCTCTGCCCCTTAATTTGCGGAGCCACATCGGGTAGAGCCGAGAAGTCCACAATCGTGGGTCTCATCAGTTCGCCTCTACCAGAGGGGGGGATAGTAACATCGCGAGAGATTTGCGCTCGCAAGTTTGTCGTGGATATGCCAAGAAGCAGAACTCCTAGGGAGAAAAGCGTTCTCTTAAAAGTAGGCATTTTGCACTCCTTTCAGAAGGTGGTACGAGTTGGGGAGGTATTCCAAACATCTATACAAGCATGGAAGCAACTCCCATGAGTATAATGCTATTGTAACACCACAACTCAAAGAGTGCAACCTTTTTTCACACATAGTCAACAGCCCCACATCTCTATAAGAGAGTGGGGCTGTTGACTAGTCGGGTGGAGCATAATCAGGCTATGCGGCTTTGCGGTACTTCTTCTGTTCACTAGGCTCTGTCATGGTGTCCACTGTCAGGTTGGTCTGGTTCTCCCATTGGAACCGAGCGGCAAGTTCATTAAATACACTTGCCATGTCATGTAAGGTTTCCGCAGAGTGGGAGATTTCCGAAACGGTATGAAGTTGTTTCGCAGTCGTATCCGAGACCATACGAATCTCCGCAGAGACCTCCTGAGACATGGCGCTCATCTCTTCCGCTCCTGCCGCAGTCATCTGAGTTGCATTTGCTACGCGCCCCATCGCCGCCTCTACGTGGTTTGCATCGCGTAGCATCTGTTGCATTGTGAATGCATTTTGTTGCAGAGTCTCTTGGGTAATACCAAGCCCAGCAACTACCTCTTCTGTAATGGCAGAGAGTTGTTCTACCGAACGCGCTACGCTCTCTACGTGTTCCTTCACGGCTTCGGCTGAACTTTGGATATGGGTGAGTGCTGCCCCCGCTTCCATGCTCTGTTCGGTGCTCTTCTGAACATTGCGGCTACTCTCTTCTATCGCAGATACCGCGTTTCGCACCTCATTTTGAACATCTCGTATCAGCTCTTCTATCCCACGTGTCGCACTGGAGGCGCGTTCTGCCAGTTTCCGTACTTCGCTTGCCACCACCGCAAAGCCCCGCCCATGCTCTCCTGCCCGTGCTGCTTCGATAGCGGCATTAAGGGCAAGCAGGTTGGTCTGCTCTGCTATCTGGTTAATCGTCTCGACAATGGATTCGATTTCACGGCTTTTGCTACCTAGGCTCTTTATACAGCGGCTAGAGTTCTGAAACTGCTCCTGTATCTGGGCGATAGATTCGATAGTGGATGTTACCGCCGTGCTTCCCTGCTGTGCCGTTTGAGTAGACTGCTTGGCAACACTACTCACTTCGTTCATGGCAAGGTTTATCTGGTCGAGGGTCTCCGCCGCGGTCTTTATGCCCTCCGATACCTCTGTAATGGCAAGGCTTTGCCTCTCTCCTCCGGCTTGTACGTTGTCAATCGCTTTATGTAAGCCCTGCATCGCTACAATCGTATCTTGTGCAACTCCTGCCTGCTCTTCACTGGCTCTAGCAATCTCTTGACTGGTGGTAGCACATTGATTAGAGGCATCAGAGACCTGCCTACACCCTTCATTAACGGATTCGGACGCATAACGCGCATCCTGCGCCTGCTCAGAAAGACTGTTACTAGCAAATGTCAGTTTTACCGTGTTTGTCGCTACAGAACTTATCACGTGGCGCAAATTGGAGGTCATGGTGTAGAAGGCATTCCCAAGCACATCTTTGTCGGACTGTACCGTAATGTTTTGCGTCAGATTACCATTAGAGATAGCCTCCGCAACCACCGCGATATTACGTTGATATGTAACCATCCTAGAGAACGCCTTTTCGACCTCCGCAACCTCGTCGTGGGAAACGGTGACAATCTCTTGTTCTATATCGCCTACAGAGAGTGCCTCCGAGACTCGCACCAGCCCTTTTAGGCTCTTCATGGTGAGTAGGTAGAAACCTAAAAAGAGGTAAGTGCCTAGTAACAGGGTGACACACGTCACAACAGTTACCGATAGTCTGCGTGTATAGAAGCCACCCCTGCGAGTTTCTAAGAGTTTTCGTAACGTTCCCATGGCAGATTTGCGATAGGACTGCCCTGCGGATATCGCGGCATTTCCTGCCAAAGCGACCTCGGACGGGTTCTCTTTGTTGAGTTGGTCGTTATAGATAAATTTCTGATTAATGGTCTGTATAAAGCCCATCACAGATTTATCAAAAGGAGTACGTATCTGTTCAAAGGAGTCTTTGAGGGAGGCGTTATACCCAACGGCTTGCTTGATGTCGTTATTAATATTGCCCATCGCAAGGTTGACGCGCTCCATTAACACCGCAAGTTCCAACTTGTTGTGAGTACTAATCTTTCCTGTTTGGACAATGCTACTGGCTAAGTCCCGTGCTTGAGCGAGGTTAATAAGTAGGTTGGGGTTTTGGGTCAGTGCCGTATCCATCGTGTAGTACGAATCTATATCGGGGTCTAGTATCAGGTTAGAGCTATTACCGGTACTGGTGATAAATGCACTCACCTGTCCCATAAACTCATTATATGCCCCCCTATTTTTTTCTGCCGTAGCAGACTTTTCATTCGCCCTCAAGGTAGCCCATGCTGTTTTGACCTTTTTCCAGTCTTCGCTTACCTTGAGGTGCGCTCCTTCGGTCTTATCTACCGCGTCGATAGCCTCTATATCTTTGTCGATATTTTTAAGCAGGTTATCGACATCAGAAGTATCTTTGCCAAATGCCTTCTGCTGGTACAGTAGTACATCCTCCATAAACTGCGAAACAGGAGATGCAAGGGCAACCCCAGAGATTTCATCCGAAGCAAATTCGATGTTATGGTTGATTTCATGGAGAAAGTAGTACATAACGAGAGATAGCGGTATTGCAAAGATACAAGCAATACTGAGGAACTTGGTAGGGAAGCGAAACTTTGCCATTGCCTTAACGGCGGGAGCGCATAGTGTATTCAGCCTCATGACTAGACCCCTTAACAAGATGGTTTTACCGTCCAAACAACAGGTATTATGGCGAGTATTGTGAGTATCTTGAGGGGATAGGGTTGACTAGGTTGCAACTTAAACCCTATTTTCTACCCGCCTACTCTGGAATTAGAGAAGGAATTTGAGGATTAAAAAGAGTATTTGGGCTTATCTCTCTCTGAGATTAAGGTAAGAAAAGGAGTAGGAAATCATGTCGAATTCGCTTTCGCGGCGTGAAATGATTCAGCGGGTCTCTTTGGCAACTGGCTTGGGTACGTTGGGAGGTATCTGGGCAGAACCCGCAACGGCAGAGCGCAAAAAGCGCAAATCTCCCAACGAAAAACTCAACATCGCCTGTATCGGTGTTGGAGGGCAGGGTGCGACTGATGTAAGTAATGTGAGTAGTGAAAACATTGTTGCGCTGTGTGATGTGGATGAGCGCAGGGCGGCAAGTACCTTTGCCCAGTATCCGAACGCGCAAAAATTTCAAGATTACCGTGAGATGTTTGACAAGTTTCATAAAGAGTTCGATGCGGTCACGGTGACAATCCCCGACCATAGCCACGCTGTAGCGACAGCAATGGCTCTCCACTACGATAAGCACGTCTACTGCCAAAAGCCGCTTACGCACTCCGTACAAGAGGCGCGTGAGATTGCAAAACTGGCAGGAGGTAAGCGTCGTCTTGCTACTCAGATGGGGACACAGGGTCATGCGTTTGAGGGCTACCACCGTCTTGTGGAGATTATACAGGGTGGCGTGATTGGGGATGTGAAAGAGGTTCATGTATGGACAGACCGCCCCATCTGGCCCCAAGGGCTTACTCGTCCCACCAAAATCCTCATGCCGCCCCCTACCCTAAACTGGGAAGTTTGGATTGGTCCGGCGGCGATGCGGATGTACCAGCCGGAGTATCTTCCGTTTGTATGGCGCGGTTGGTGGGACTTTGGTACGGGGGCGTTGGGTGATATGGCGTGCCACCTGATGGATCCAGTGTTCTGGGCGTTAGAGCTAGGTGCGCCTACCGTGATTTCTGCGACCAGTGAGGGGGGAACGCCCGATAGCCCACCCACCTCCTCCATTATTCGCTACGAGTTCCCGAAAACCAAAACACGCCCCGCCATCACAATGACATGGTACGACGGCAAAAACCGCCCACCACAAACTCTACTGGAAGGCGAAACGGTTCCGAAAATCGACAACGGCTCTCTGTACATTGGAACCAAAGGCAAACTGATTATCGACCACAACGGAATGCCTATTCTGCTACCCAAAGCGAAGTTCGAGGGCGCAACCTTACCGACTCCCACCCTAAAACGCTCACCGGGTCACTACAAGCAGTGGATAGAGGCGTGTAAGCATGGTACTCCCACCGGCAGTAACTTTAAGTACGCGGCAAACATGACCGAATCTGTGCTTCTAGGGAATATCGCGCTTCGTACTGGGCGCAAACTACTGTGGGATTCGCACAAAATGGAGTTCAAGAAGGACGCAGAGGCGACTGCACTTGTTCAGGACTCCTACCGAGATGGTTGGAGTTTGTAAGGTACAAAAGTGATAGGTCGGGAGGCAACAAAACTCCCGACCTTATCGCCTTTGAACACGATAAGCATAAGAAAATACCTGAATTACCCCTCCCCAACAAAAAAGCGAGGAATTTTCTGCTTGTTTGGGAACAATCTGTGTTAAGATGGAATCAGAAGTATAAATAGTTAAATTAGAAGTCATTTCAAAATGCGGTTTGCCGGTGGCTCATGCCTCCGATGTTAATTTGAGTATTACCCTTTGTGTGCCTCTGTTACCTCATTTTTGACATGACTTTCCCTAACCTCGAATTTCACTTAAAATTGACGATAATCAAAGCATCCACAATCCAAAGGAGCAACGAATGCAAAACCCTGTTAAAAAAGGGAGTCTCTCCCGAATTTCGCGTCTCTTCACCCTACTATCAGTAGCAACTCTCTCCTTCTTTGCCTCTCAAGCCGTAACCTCTGCACAGTCAGGGGTTATCCACGCCTGGGGAGCCAATGTCTCTGGGCAGTTAGGAGATGGAACCACTACTGGTCATACCACTCCGATTGCGCTTACCAGCCCTTACCCCGTTGTTCAGGTTTCGGCAGCAGACAAGCACAGCCTTGCGCTTACACTAGATGGAAGTGTGTGGGCTTGCGGTAACAACGTCTACGGGCAGTTGGGAGATGGAACTACTACGGATAGAATTGTCCCTACCCGTCTTGCCTCACTTACCAACGTAGTACAGGTAGTAGCGGCTTCTGCTCGCTCTATGGCACTCAAAAGCGATGGTACGGTATGGGGGTGGGGCTTCAACTACTATGGTGCGATAGGCGATGGAACCACCATTAATAGACGAGTTCCCACCCTTGTAGCGGGGCTAACCAATGTAGTACAGATTGCAGGTAATGAACTGCACTCTATGGCTCTCAAGAGTGATGGAACGGTATGGACTTGGGGCTGGAACTACTACGGTATGCTAGGAGATGGCACTACTACTCAGCGTAACAGCCCGGTTCTAGTTGCAGGTCTCGACCATGTGACTCAAATATCCGCAGGAGGATACCACTCTCTCGCGGTTAAGAACGACGGAACCCTATGGAGTTGGGGGGCGAACAGTACGGGGCAGTTGGGTGATGGAACCATGACACAGCGTAACACTCCCGTAAACGTTCCCGGTATTACGGTACTCCAAGTATCGGGTGGCATTACACATACCCTTGCGGTACAGAGCGACGGAAGCATTGCCGCTTGGGGTAGTAATGCGAGCGGTATCTTGGGCGATGGAACCTTTACAGGGCATACGTCCCCTATTACCCTTGCAGGAACTTCTAACATCACACAGGTCTCTGCGGGTGACCAGAACTCTATGGCACTACAAAGCGATGGAACGGTTCTGGTTTGGGGGGCAAACTACAATGGGCAACTAGGAGATGGAACCTTCACAGGGCGTAACTTCCCCGCACCCGTTCCGGGTCTTACCAACCAAAGCCAAATCTCTATGGGCTGGTTTCATGCAATGTCAGTACAAGCCGCCCAAGAAGCAACAGAGGTACTTACCCCCAATTTTACCAACGAATACGCGCACGCCTTTCTAATGAAAGCACAACTCCGCACGGTGAGGTCACACACTCCTATTGCGGGGCGTTCGCTAACCTACATCATCGACTCGCGCATTGAGGGAGTGGCAGTCACCGACGCAACAGGTAGAATCGCCATTCCTCACCCCACCCCTTTTACCATCACTGCTGGAACTCACTCGGTAACGGTAAAGTTCTACGGCGACTCGCGGTATTTGGAGAGCGCAGGAGCCGCAACCATTACTGTAAACAAGGCGCGTACCCGCCTCCGGATGTCCAACTACACGGGCGGTATCGGAGCCACCCGTAACCTTACCGCTACTCTCAGCCGCCTCTCAGATTCGGCACTGCTATCGGGCAAAGAGGTTGCGTTTTACCTCGAAGGTTCCTATATTGGTAGCACCATCACCGATGCAACCGGTAGAGCGGTACTGCCTTACATAATAGACAATACCTTTGGGTTTGGCGTAAAGACACTTACGGTGAAGTTTTATGGGGATGATAACCACCTCGCCTCCTTCGTAACACCTACCCTAACTATTACGCAAGCCGCTACTCGCCTTGTTCTTAGCAATGTAGCCGGCAGAGTAGGAACCAACGTAAACCTGAAAGCCCGTCTTAACCGCCGAACAGACAATATGGTTCTTGCCGGCAAAACGGTTCGCTTTGAGGTAGATGGTGCGGCGGTAGGTAGTGCCGTTACCGATGCTTCTGGTTTTGCGATGCTTCCTATCAACCTGATAGGTATGGCGGTAGGTGGACACACAGTTGCCGCCTACTTCGACGGCGATGTCGACTACCTAAGTACCAGTGTGAGCGCAGTCGCGCTTACCGTGCGCCCTTAGTTGTATCGGAAGTTAGGAAAAAAGGGAGGGAAGCCGCGTTTGGCTTCCCTCCCTTTGATGTGGACTCACTGAAACTCAATTTCAGTTTCAGGCAGTTCCAAAACCCTTGGTATCTTGGTATCATCAGATACAACCCGGTAAAGATTGACCCCTCCACGAACGAGAGGCCCGCGGTACTCTTCGATGTGTCCCATAAGATATCCGAAAACGAACTCAAATTTGATTTTGTCGCCGACTTTGAACTTGGGCTTTGTGTGGTTCAATCGGCGGGGTTTAGGAGTGTTTTGCACAGGCATCTTAACATACCTCCTTACCATGGGGCTTGCCCCGTTAGTCGTTCTATATAGATCAACATAACCTCGTCGAACTCTTTCGCGAGTTGTTCACAGGTTCTCCGCCATGCACGGACTGTCGCTATAGCGAGTTCTGTTGAATCACCCAGTTTACGAAGGTCGAAGTCTTGGTGGGCAATGGCGTTGCGCCATGTATTAAGAGTATCCAGTTTTCTCTGTCTCTCATGATGTACCTATCCTTGTGGGGTAGACAGTCTACCAGAAGGCAAGGTGTTCGCTAACTTACGGTACGCAGAAACGGGGGAACTCCACTCTTAATCTCAAACTACTCTCCGTCATGTCCGCGTTCTGAGGTGGTACGGCAGATGTCGGCATAGGCGCAGTAGGCGCAGTGTCTTCCCGGTTGGGCAAGCACTTTCGCCTCTTCTATGCTTCTGGCGGTATCGACGGCACTCTCTTCTGCTTGTTGCAAGAGGCGGGTGTACTGGTCGCGGGAGAGCGGTTTCACAAACCTTCCATCTTCCCCTGCTATGGGCTTAAACTGGCTTCCGGGGACAACATCGCTCCGAAATAGGCGGGGTCTGCCCGTCTCTTGTAACGAATCGTAACACCCTACCGCCGCCGTTTTCTTAAAGACGCGCTCTAGGGCAAGCAGATAGAGGGGCATCTGTAGACTCTGCCCCGTCTGCATCTCTCCTATTTCGGGGGGCTTGCCAAGTTTGTAGTCTATCGCCATTACAAAGCGTCCGCCCTGTGCCACATCCACACGATCTATCGTCCCGCACACACGCACTGGTTTCTCCCCTTCGAGTACACGGAGTTCAAGCGGCTCTGGGTGGGAGGCGGGGTCGTATTCGGGGCGATTTCCCGTTGTTGTCACCCCGCTTCTATCCTCGTCTTCGCTGATGTTGCTCTCCGTATGGCTCATTCCAAACGCTAACTCGAAGTGGGTTGGGGTGGTCTGAAAGATGGGTGCGAAGCGTGTTTCTCGCTCTGCAAATCCCCCTAGTGCGTCTTGTAGTAGCCTCTGCGTCATCTCAATACGGTGTTGTGAAGAGTCGAGGGACTGCTGAGAGATTTCGGTGGCGAGTAGGGTTTTTAGTTCTGCATGAATCGCCTCTGCGGTATCGGGAAGTCTCTCCTGTGCCTGTTTCTTCTCTCGGAAGTAGCGGCTGAGTATGCCATGTAGGAGGGTTCCCTGCGTCTTGGGATTTGCGCCGTCCTCTTCGGGATGTATATTCCAAACGTGCCTCACGAGATACTGGAAGGGGCAACGCCGATAGGTCTCTAGTTCGCTAACGCTGTATGCGCCGTTACGTTCTGCAAACCAGCGCACCCCACTCTCTTCCTGAAAAATGGGCAATTTGGGTTCGTTACGAGAGAGAAGTACCGTGCGAACCGCTTCGCTTACGGCTTCATTACGGAGGCTTTCACGAAGTAGGTCTGCCCCCAGCTCCTGCCTCCGCTTGCACTCCACTGCGTCCGCCTCTGCACCGGGGTCGAAGAGGTTCGCGGTGGCACTGAGAAGGCAGTCTGAGTGAGAGACAACCTCTTCGGGGCGGGGGGCGACATCGGCGAGGGTACGGGAAACCGTGTGCAAAAACGAGTGGTTCGCACCCGTAAACACCTCTCTCACTTCGTCCAGATAGAAGGAGGGAAGGGTATCGCTGTCGTTGGAGGAGCGCGGAAAGGAGAGTATCAGGCGTTCTTTAGGGGCGGTAATGGCAAGGTAGAAGAGTAGTCGCTCGTCGTCGGCTCTTCCACGTTGCTCTTCGAGGTCGAAGTCAGCGATTTCTCGCATGGCTCTGCGCTCTTCGTCTCTAAAGAAGGGGTCTTCTGTGATTTTGCGCGGAAACATCCGCTCTTTCATTCCCATCACCGTTACCACCCGCAGAGGCGTTTCACGCGCCTCGTAAGGCTCGGCGACCCGTACCCGCTCTTCGGTCAGCGTTGCGGAGGCACTGGTGTCTTGTAATGCCCGTACCAGTTCCGAGTAGAATTGCCGTAGCGATACGACCTGTTCTCCGCCCAACACCGCAATCATCTGGAGTGCTTCCAACACCTCTTGTAACTTTTTCCACGCCTCGGTATCCCGTGCGGCGCGGAGACTCTCCCCGCTCTCTATACGGCTTAGTAGCCCAAACCGCTCCATTGCGTCTCGTATCTTCTCGGCAAACAGGGTTGGTGAGGCGAAGTCGCGCTTTATCTCAGCTTCAAAGGCGGCTATCTCTTCGAGGGTTGCCTGAACAGAGGGGTATGTCCCTTCATCTAAGAGAGCAAGCCACTTGGTACGCCCTTCACGCACTCGTTTTGCCCTTGCAAGGCGACGAACGGAGTCTGCCTCTAGTTTGTTGGGGAGGGTGTAGCTCGACTTTAGGAAGGCGAGTACGTCCTCTCTTTGCCAACCGTTTACAACAATTTGAAGGAGGGTGAGCAGGGTTTTGATAAGAGGGTTTTCATTCAGGCGTTCCTCACCATCGACCCCCAAAGGGATGCCGTATCTCTCGAAGACGGCGGACAGGATGGGGGCGTATTCGCCCTGTGTACGGAGGATAACCGCGAAGTCATCCCACTGATAGCCCCCTGTTGCGTAGAGGCGTTTGAACTCTCGTGCCGCCATCTCTGCCTCAACATAGTTGTTGGGGGCATCGTAAATCTGTATAGGGAGGGAGTTGGGAGGCAGGGGCGGAGCCTCTTCTAAACTGCTATGGTGAAAGAGGCGCGATTCGAGTAGCGAAAGCGGAGTGCTTGCCAAAGTAGGCGACATCTGTAGCACAGTTTCGTGAGTAGTAAACTCTTCTCGAAGTGCTTGCAAGGTGCGTTCGGAGGCGGCAAAGAGGAGAGGGCGTTGTGCATCGTAGGGAAGGGTAAGCACTACCTCGGCTTGGCTGTTACCGGTTCGCTCGGCAATCGCGGTAAGGAGTTCTCTCTGCGCTCTGTTCAGGCGAAAGAAGCCGTCCATCAGCACGAGGTTGGCGTTACCGGGTAGGAGGGCTTGGTCTCGGATATGTTGTGCCGCAAGGTGCAAGAGGTCTTCGGGGTCGCGCAGGTTATGCTCTTTCAAGAACTCCTCGTAAGCCCGATAGAGGCGCACTAACTCCCCTGTTTTGCGCCGATAGGTCTCGCTCTCTAACCTTGCCGATATATCGGGTATCGACGCTTCGAGTGCGTCGGGGGAGATACAGGTGAGTTTCCACTCTCGTATACGCTCTAGTAAGGCATTGGCAAAGCCCGGTGACTCCCGCATCTGCCCCAAAAAGTCGGAGGGATTTAGTAACCGCTGACAGAGGCTACTGAGTATCATGCGTTGAAACGGCAGGCTAAGATGCTTTATTTTGTCGAAAGGAGGATGCGTGGCGATGTCACGAACTGCACGGCGGAAGGAGGTAACAGACTCCTCGAAGTCGGCAACGGGATATTGGGTCTCTTTCGCAAGCCACTCCCGGTAGGTTTTGGCTTGGGTTTCGGAGGCGGCTAAGAGCAGAGTACGGTGGGGCGAAACGGCGAAACGGTGAAGGAGTGCCTCTGTTTTACCCGACCCCGATGCCCCTAGTATCAGGGTTATGGGGGGCTTGTAGGCTTGGGTTTCGGCGGATTCTTTATGCAAAGGAGTGGCTCCCTCTATTCGCCGTTACCGCCCGTTGCGGGTGTTTCGGAGGGCATAGGCTCTTTCTCTGTCGACTCCTCACTGCTAGCCGGAGCGGTGGTCTCTGGCTCCGAAGGCGTAGTCGATTGGATAGGTTTGTGCCTCTCTGGTTGTGTTGTGTTGGGGACAAGGCGTGTGCGCGTCCCTTGAGAAGAGCGTACCGCTAAGGGGTTGTTGGTGTTGGTATCTATATGAAAATGCTGTAAAAGGAGGCGGCGGGCAATCGGGGCGGCGGTATCCGCGCCAAAGCCTCCCCGTTCGACCATCACCACCACTACGATTTTAGGCTTATCTATGGGGGCAAAGCAGACAAAAAAGGAGTCGTTTACGAGGTTATGCTTCTCTAGGCGTTCGGCGGTTCCCGTCTTTCCTGCTATGGTCAACCCCGGTATGGCGATACCCGCCGCCGTGCCGTGTTCTTGTACCACGCGGCGCATCCCCTCTATCACGGCTCTTTGGTGTTCGGGCTTCATTCCCACATTCATACGCACACTTTTCTCTAGGCGGTGTACTACTTTCGGCTTCTCTTGCGAGACATCTCTTATTTCGCGCACCAACTGAGGACGTAGCACCTCACCCCCATTTGCCAATGCGGAGACAAAGACCGCGAGTTGGAGGGGAGTAGCGGTAAGGTAGCCTTGCCCAATCGCAAGGTTTACCACGTCACCCTCTACCCAAGGGTTTTTCACCTTTTTGAAACGCTTTTTCTTCCACTCTGGGGTGGGAACTAGCCCTGACGATTCAAACTTAGGAAGCAAGTCTATCTCGGTTTTTGAGCCAAGCCCAAAGCGTTTTGCCCACTGTGCAAGCTCGTCTATGCCTACGTTCATACCAGCATGGTAGAAAAACACATCGCAGGAGGCGGCGATTGCGTCGTAGAAACCGAGATGCCCATGCCCTGCCCGTTTGTCACAGCGGAAGGTACGATTACCTAGTTTGATAAAGCCGGGGCAGTAGTCGCCCGAACCGGTAGAGAGTTGTTTGGTCTCTAGCCCCGCAAGGGCGGTTATCAGTTTAAAGGGAGAGCCGCAGGAGCGAGCGGTTTGGGTAGCACGCGAATAGAGTGGGGCAAGGGGGTCGCTGTTCAGTTTGCTAAAGTCTTCCCGAAAGTGGTTTGCGTCAAAGGTGGGGGTCGTTGCAAGGGCGAGTACTGCCCCGTCGTTGGGGTCGAGGGCAACTACTGCCCCTGTGCGCCCTCGGGAAAGTTGTTCTTGCAGTGCCTCGTGTGCCACCTTTTGCAAATCGGAATCTATGGTGAGTTGGAGGGTATGTCCGGGAGTGGGTTTGCGCTCATCAAGGGTACGCTTTAAGTGTCCCTTTGCGTCTACAGCCACGTACTGTCCGCCATCTTCTCCGCGCAGGTCTTCTTCGTACCTTGCCTCTAACCCCATGGTTCCCACGTAGTCACCAGGGCGATACCCTTTCTCTAGCAACTTGGCGAGTTTTTCGCGGGATATAGGGCTTACCACTCCCAAAACGTGAGAGAGCATGGTCTCGTCTTTGTAGTAGCGTTTGGGGGCAGTAGCGATAAAGACACCGGGCAAATCGGGAAGTGCCTCCTCTACCATAGAGAGGGTGGTTATATCGGCATCTTCGAGAAGGGGAATGGGGTCTGCGGGGGTCTTTTTGCCTACTTCAAGTTGGTTTGCTACCTGTTGGGGGTCGAGGTGAAGCAACTGAGTTAGGCGTTCCAGCACACCGGGATACTTCTGGATTTCGTCGGGAACCACAGAGATAACGAAGTTAGGGCGACTGGTAGCAAGGACACGCTCTTTCGCGTCGATAATCTCGCCTCTGGGGGCAAGTCGGCGAAGAAGGCGAGTGCGTTGTTTTTCGGCGGCGGCAAGAAACTCCTCGTTTTTAACGACTTGGAGATACCAGAGACGTGCTGTAATCGCTCCGAAGAGAATGAGAACGAAGAGAAAGAGGACGTGAAGCCTCCGTAAGTCTGGGGTAGATTCCGATTCTATCACGGTTGGTACTTCCCCTATTACTTACGTTTGAAGCGGTTCGAGGTAGAGTTCGGCGGTCTCTGCCACTCTGCGGAACCAGTTTCCCGACCTATCTACCATAGGAAACCACCATGCAGAGGGACGGTGCGCGGTATGAGGGAGTCCTTCTATGGTTAGCAGGGCGTTACGCACAAGGCGCAAACGTGCTAGTTCTGCAGTGTTTTCGATGTGGTGCATGGTATCACGGGCAGAGGTTGCTTCTGCACCTCGTTCTAGGTTTTGACGTTCGTTTCGCAGGTGCAGAATATCTAGGTGAAGACGCGCTTTTTGTTGGATAAGCCTCTGCTCTTCCTGCTCAAAGCCCTCTCTCTCTGCAATCGCGGTGGGTGTCCATTCGGAAACACTGCGGAAGTGGTCGCCTTTGCGCTGTTGGAGTGCCAAGTGCTGTTGCTTGAGGGCGTTATAGGTCTGATATGCCTGTTTTACCTCTGCCTGTATCGTGTTACGGCGTTCCACAAGGTGCAGGAGAGTCTGTTTTGCTTCGAGGTAGGCGGCTTTGCGTTCTCCCCAACCCTCTTGTGCCTCTCGCAACTGAAGATAGTCGAGGAGTTCTAGCGGTTTTTTGAGGGAGGCACTGCGCTGGCAGAACGCTTTTTGCTCCTCTACCACGCTTTGCCAACTGGTAGCGAATTCGGGGGCGGTGATGGTAGCGCGTCCGAAGGTAGAGGCGAGATGTTCTGGTAGGCGCAGGGTAGACTGTGCCTCGGTCAGCGCGTCCCATGTCTGGTAACGGATACGCAGAATGGGGTGGAAGTGCAAATCTAGTCCCGCCGAGCGCAGAATATCGTTCATTTTGCGGGTGCGCCATACGTACATCGACCCCTCTTCGTGGAACAGAAAGAGAAACTCCTGCGAGAGCATAGAGACTAAAGAGACCGCCTTGCCAACCAGTGTGACCGGCTCTTTGAACTTGGCGTGTAGCACCTCTGCGAGTTCTCGAACGGAGGTGATAGGCTTTTTTAGCCCAATGGGAATAGGTTGACGGGTCTCTATAAAAAGTACGCGGGGATGGATACGGAGGGTTCCGCGCCCGTGTCCCGGTACGATAACATCGAAGGGCAGTGCGCCCGCCCCAAACTTATCTAGTGTGTAGATTTCGGAACCGGATACTGCTTGGTTGTAGGCGTTTATAGCGGTTTCGCGGGTCTCTGGGTTCAGAAAAACATCTACAAGGCGGAAGCGGGGTAAATCTGCCGTCTCTGGAGTGAGGCGCAGTAAATCGGTGGTGCAGGTAACAGTGGTGTTGGTGGGAGGGTGTCCTAAAAGCAGGGCGAAGATTTGGGGGAGAATGTGCTGAAAGAGACTGCTGAGGGAGGCGGTAGGGTTTGCGGTGCGGTAGTCCCGACACCAGCCCAAAATCCTCTCTCCTACTCGACGTGCCTCCTCCTGACAGCAGTGGGGCCCCACCTGAGTAATCGCGTTCTCGAAGCCCCAAGCGAGCATCTCCAACACACTGTCTCCCATCTCTTGTAGTGAGAGACTATTGACTACAAGGTCGCGGGAGCCGGTATAAACTACCCCACGCCATCCCCACGCTTCGGTCATTTTGTCTAGGAAGGCTTGGAACGCCTCTCCGCTGATTTTAGAGGCACTCTCAAAAGCGACCCCTGCCTGTGCGTAGTGGTCGCGGGTGGGAAACGTCTCGCTTCCGAAGAGGGTAGAAATCTCTCCCGCCGCCGACCAGAGGTCTTTGGTGGTTCCGTCGTTATGGGGCATGAGTACGAAACGCGATTTCCCGCTTTGGCGCAGTTTTGCCTTTGCAAAGTAGTCTGTATCGTGGACACCAATGACCATATCGCCCCCCAAACCATACGAGTCGAGGAGGAGGCGGATAGTGGCTTTTACAGGTTCATCCCAAAAAACGGTTTGCCCCAGAGCGAGGAACGGCGTGGATGGATAGCGAGAGCGCAACTGCGTCAGAACTTCCTGCGCCGAACAGACGGATGCTGTCATTATAAACGCAACTCCCATAAGAGCGTTCTAAAAGAAACGTGCGGATAACATTTCGCAAGAGAAGCGGAATCTCCTGCTTTTACATAAGAGGAGAAGGCAAGTATTAGGAACTACGCAAACGGGGGCGTTTGGGTTCCGTTGTTTTGCCGGGAGGACACATTATTACAAAGAATACCCCCTCTCTTCCTTTCACTGGGAAAAGAGGGGGAGAGTAGGCAACCCGTTACGATGCCTCTTCGTTCTGTTTTGCCGCTTCGTTCGCCCGTTCCTCTACTTCGGCGGTGCTGATAAGCCGTTCGATAGTCACCACGCGGTCTCCGTCGCCGAGGTTTATCAGTTTTACGCCCTGTGTACTGCGCCCCGTAGCGCGAATGGGTTTTACATCCATGCGGATAGCGACTCCGTTTTCGGTAAGCACCATCAGTTTGTCTTCGGGTTCTACTACGGCGGCATCTACAATCAGCCCCGTTTTGTTGGTAACGTTCATGGTAAGAACACCGCGCCCGCCTCGTGACTGAGAGCGGTACTGCCCCAAGTCGGTGCGCTTTCCGAAGCCCTGTTCGCTACTTACCAGAAGTTGGCTGGTGGGGCTAACCACATCCATCGCTACCACGTGGTCTGCGAGTTGCTTGGTTTTTGCATCTCGCAGTTCGATACCGCGTACCCCTCCCGCCCCACGGCTACGCTCTGGTACGTCTCCCTCTTGGAAGCGGATAGACATTCCGTTGGCTGTCACCATCATTATCTCTTGTTTGCCGTCGGTGTGTTTTACCCAGTTGAGGTTATCCCCCTCTTCGATGTCGAAGGCGATAAGCCCATTAGAGCGGAGGTTGGCAAACTCTTTGAGGGCGGTACGCTTTACTTCACCGTTCTCGGTTGCCATAACGAGGTAGCCCTCCCCGCTCATATCTTTGATGGGCAGAATGGCGGTGGTGCGTTCGCCGCTATTGGACTGGATAAAGTTGTTGATGTGTTGCCCCCGTGCGGTACGCGAGGACTGAGGCACTTCATAAGCCTTGAGGCGATAGACACGTCCACGATTGGTAAAGAAGAGGATGTAGTGGGTGGTAGTCGCTACAAAGAGGTGAGCGAGTTGGTCTTCTTCTTTTAGGTTGGCGGCTTGTACCCCGCGTCCTCCGCGTTTTTGGGTGCGGTAGGTGTCGAGGGGGACGCGCTTGATATAGCCATCGCGGGAGATGGTGATAAGGGTCTCCTCTTCGGGTATCAGGTCTTCTTCGCTGATGTCTTCGGCTTCGGTGGGCAGAATGCGGGTACGCCTCTCGTCGCCAAACTTGTCTCGTAGGGCGCGGAGTTCGTCCTTCATAATACGGATAAGCCGCGCCGGGTTGACGAGAATATCTTCGTACTGCGCTATCTGTTTTAGCAGGTTTTTGTACTCGTCTTCGATTTTGATACGTTCGAGTTGGGCGATTTGGCGCAGTTGCATATTGAGAATGGCTTCGGCTTGAATCTGGGTTAGCCCGAATCGCGCTACCATCTGGCTACGCGCCGTTTCGCTGTTGGGTGCGGCGCGGATGATAGCGATTATCTCGTCGAGGAAGTTGAGGGCGATTTGCAAGCCTTCGCGGATATGCGCCGCCGCTTTTGCCCGTGCAAGTTCGTAGCGGGTACGCCGCACGATTACGTCTTTACGATGATTGAGGTAGTGACGGATACAGTCGGCGAGGGTAAGCAAGCGGGGTTGCCCATTGACCAGAGCCAACAAGATAATGCCGTAGGTCTGGCGCATGGAGGTGTGCTTGAGAAGGAAGTTGACGATACGGCGCGGCAACACATCACGGCGTAGTTCTATGACTACACGCATACCGTGTTTGTCGGTAAAGTCGTTGATGTCGGTAATACCCTCTACCTTTTTTTGGCGCACGAGGTCGGCGATATGCTCCACCAGCGCGGCTTTGTTTACTTGGTAGGGTAGTTCTGTAATGACAATGGCATTTTTACCATGTTCCATCGGCTCGATTTGGAGTTGCGCCTGCATAATCACTTTGCCGCGTCCGGTACGGTACGCCTCTTTCGCGCCTTTTGTGCCTAGTATCAACGCTCTGGTAGGAAAGTCGGGACCGGGAACGAAGCGCAGAAGGTCTTCGGTATTGGCTTCGGGGTGGTCGAGCATATAGAGAGATGCCTCTAGTACCTCTTTTAGATTATGCGGGGGAACACTGGTACTCATACCTACCGCGATACCCTCACCGCCGTTGCAGAGGAAGTTGGGGAACTTACCGGGCAGTACGCGGGGCTGTTGTCGGGTCTGGTCGTAGTTGGGCATCCAGTCTACGGTGTCGCGGTCTATGTCTTCCAGCATCTCCATAGCGATAGGAGAGAGGCGGCACTCGGTGTAACGCATAGCGGCAGGGGCATCGCCATCTATACTTCCGAAGTTGCCTTGCGGGTCGATGAGGGGGTAGCGGAGACTGAAATCTTGCGCCATTCGCAC
>OMJJ01000243.1 GCA_900299305.1 bacterium
AGGCTCGTTATCATTCCGAAGTGAACCTCCGTATCGCGGCGCATAACTCCGCTATGCGAGAGTGTGCGCGTGGGCAATACCGCCACGGAACGAGTCGGGCGTTTTCTGTTTTTGATGACTTACCACACGATTAGTTGTATTATACCATACCTCTCCGTATTTAGTAGGGGTTGCCTGTTTTCCGCCAAAAAATTCTGTGGTTTCTAGTCGGGGAGTTCTTCGATGGTGATGGCTTTGTAGGACGCTTGGGACTTTCCTCCGCCATGTATCTGTAGCCCGATTAGCCCTTTTTGTGGGAGGCTGGTGTCGTATTCGGTGTAGTCGATGGTAAGTGTGCCGTTGAGCCAGAGGCGTATCCGATTGCCTTCGCACCGAATGGCGTAGTCGTTCCAGTCGTTGGGTTTTAGGATGCGTTTTAATACCTCTTTGGGGGGCTGTGCGAGTACTTTGTTACGCCGTGATTCGTCGTAGAGGCTTCCCCAGTAGCCTTCTCCCATGTCTGCTTGGTAGCCGCTCATCTCGTAGGGGGGATTGATAACTCTTTGGCTACGTATCTGTATCCCACCGTTGAGAAAGCCCTCTTTACCAGCGAGTTTGACTTTGAGGCGGAGGTCGAAGTTTTTGTACTCTTGGGCGGTGGTTAGGAAGTCGTTGTGGGGAACGGTTGTCTGTAGCGACCCTCCAACAAATGCCCCTGCTTCGATTCGCCATGTTTTTGTGGTATCGCCCGACCACCCCGCGAACGTCTTACTGTCGAAGAGGCTTACTCGCTTACGGGATTTGGGAAGCGCAACCGCGAATCGGCTGGTGTCGCGGAAAACCCCCGCCGCCTGATACTGTGGACGGAGGTCGATACGTACACGCCCCTCTCGAACTGCGGGGTCTTTGCTTAGTTCTGCTTGTATGGCAGCAGTGTTTTCAGAGCGAAAGAGCAGGATACCGAGTTGCTCTCCTCCTCCGAGCAGGGTTCCGTAGAGAGCGAGTTCGTGCTTTCGCTGTAGGGTTTGTAGGGTAGGGAGTAGGTCGGGCAGAGTGTCGGTATCAGGAGTCTCGTCGAGGGGTGTCCAGTGCTCTCCTTTTACGACTACGCCTAGCGTGTGCTGTACCATTCGTACCGGCATATCGGGTTTGTGTATCTCATTGTGAGCGGTAATGAGAGGAAACGTCTGTACTTCCAAAATCCCATTTTGAACAAAGGGGTCGGGTATAAATGCCTCTTTTATCTGTTCGGGGGTGTCGAGGGTTAGTACTACGATACCGCGGGTTATGCCGCTCCCTCCCAATGGACCGGCGGCAAGTAAGATGCCTTTCTCTGCTAACCTACCTAGATTTCCAACGTGGTCGCTCTGCATCTTCTCCAGAGCCTCTTTTGAGAGCGTTTTGACGACTTCGTTGCGCTTTGCCCCGCTATTTAGAAACACCCAGTAGAGTTGTTTGGTCTTTGCGTGGGTGGGAAGCGTGGCAATACAGAGTAGTAGAAACGCACCTCCCCAAACAGAGTGTTTGATAACCTGCTTCATAGCCTCTCCTTCTTATGTTTAGCCTTAGCCTATTGTGTACTCGTTAGAGGTAGCCAAAAGCGGAAACCCCAACTCTGACTAATACCCTCCCGCGCCAAGTTCTCCTTGCGCTTCGTCGGTCTCTCCTGCCGCAACCCTTCGGCGGTACTCTTCTAGCATGATGGCGGTAGCGGTTGCGCCTATGCGGGTGGCTCCTAGGTCTTTTGCCCGCATAAGCGCATCGAGGTCACGAACACCACCTGCCGCTTTTACCTGCACTTTGGGAGAGCAGTTTGCCCGCATAAGTGCGAGGTCGTGTTCGGTTGCCCCTTTGTAGCTGTATTTGCCGTCTACACCCTTTACAAAGCCGTAGCCAGTAGAGGTCTTTACGAAGTCGGCGTTTACACTCTCGCAGATTTGGCAAAGGCGTATTTTGATAGCGTCGTCGGGCATAAAGTCGTTCTCGAAAATCACTTTTACAATGGCTCCGTGCTTGTGTGCCTCCTCTGTTACCTCTCTAATATCCTGTTCTACATACTCCCAATCCCCAGAGAGGGCTTTCCCGATATTGATTACCATGTCTATCTCGGTAGCCCCATCCTCACACGCTACTTGGGTTTCATAGCGTTTTACTTGGGTGGTGCTCCCTCCATGTGGAAAGCCTATTACAGTGCCTACTGGGATGTCGGTTCCTGCGAGTATTTCGGCGGCGCGGCGCACATAGTAGGGTTTGATGCAGATGGAGGCAACGCCGTATTCCAGTGCCTGCTGACATCCTGCCTCTAGGTCGGTGTCGGTCATGGTGGGCTGTAGTAGGGAGTGGTCGATGCTTTTAGCGAGCTGTTCAAAGGTGTATCTCACGGTTGAAATTCTCCTGTGTAGTGGTTTCCCTTATTATAGACCATGAGGGAGTGTAAAACAGAATGCACTGCCCCTCATGCCTTGACAAAGGAGGGAGGCAAGGGTAAGATAACGTGCAACCTCACTCTAGCGCATAAAAAATAGGAGGAGCGCAGTAAGCGCACTCTTTTTAAGGATAGACAGTCGAAATATGGCGAAATCGTTAATTATTGTAGAGTCTCCCGCAAAAACCAAGACCCTCAAAAACTTTCTCGGTAGTGATTATCTCATCGAA
>OMJJ01000244.1 GCA_900299305.1 bacterium
CCACACTCTTATCAAAGGCGTGCCGTCCCCCATAGACCCATGCCAGCCCCGTCATCGCGTCGCCGTTGGTTGCGTTTAGCGTCAGTGCTTTGTTGTAAGCAGATTCGGCGTAGCCGTAGTAGGTAAGATTCGAGGTCTCTCGTACCTTCTGCATCAGGAGGTCGCCAAGATTAACCCATGCTTTGTCGCTATTGGGTTCTAGTCGCGCCTTATCTATCCACTTTACAAGGGTTTTGTCGGTGGCATTGGTTCCGGTAGGCTTGGGTATCTGGTTTAGGAGGTCGGTGGTAGGGGTGGCAACTGCTACTGGCTTGTTGAGCGCAGGGCGGTGGGACGCGAGTCCAATAGCGACAATGCCCATGCTACAAATAAGGCTTATAAACAGCATCTGATTTTTTGGGAGACGTTTTTTCATGGTTTCCATTACGTTTCTTGACGGGTGAGATGTCTCCCTATCCTCTTGCGGGTTGTGACAGAGGATAGGGAGATAGAGGGGAAAAGGTTCTATAAACCTAATCCCTGTTGATACCGGAGTCCTTGCTATGCCGTGCGCCCGCATGAGGGGTAGCGGCATAAGGGAACACATAGTTGTAGGTCTGGTCGTTTTCGGGAACGTTATCGCCTACAACGGTAATAGAGGAGTAGGTGGGCCCACTTGCTACCGCAGTAAGCGCAATATCCACAACATCATCACCCAAGCGTCTTCCGTTGGGCCATCCGCTTGCCGCTCCATTGGTGGTATCTCCCCCAATGAAACTCAGGCGGCTTCCTCCCTGCCCTACGAGGGGAACTGGCCCCGCTGCTGTATTCACTTTGATAACGTCGGGGATATAGACCGATGCCAAATCCACGCGCCCCGTTCCTACAAACTTGGTTCCGAAAACCGTGTTGATAAGAACGGCAAGTTCTGGGTTGGTAGCGTACTGCGCGAAGTTCTTGTAGTCGCCCGAAGGAGAGGTCATATTGTAACGATCTTTATCCTTCATCGCGACGAGCAGTTCATTGAAGAGGGGGTTGCCAAGGCGGTTTACCTGAACCCAGTTTCCAGAGGAGACGGAGCCATTGCTACCACGCAAGGTAGTGCGTTGGCGGCTTACCGAAGCATAGACCCCTACGCCCGTCGCTTTACCCGTGAAGGGGGCGACGTACTTGAGGCTTGGTAAGTCCGAAATCGGAATCTGGATGGAGTAGGTAAGCACATTAAAGCCCTTGAACCCATCTACACCGCCGCCGCCTTGCCCTAACGACGTTCCCAGAATACGGGGGTCGAGTAGGTCGAAGACACCGGGAGCATCGGCAAAGAAACTGTCTTCACGAGAACCCGCAAAGACCGTTTCACCAGTAGGAAGGTCGTAGACCGTTTCGGCGGTATAGCGGTCTAGCGTGTCACGGGAGGTTGCCCCTGAGATGGCTTTGCCCGTTACGGGGTCGTTGTAGTAAGGAGTGGTACGTACACCAACATTGGGGGGAGGAATAAGAAGCCCCATTCCTAGTTGGGTAACATCGCTACCTACTACTTTGGTAAGCGTGTAGGTCTGAGTAAAGTTCTGCCTTGCGTCGTTGACGTGCTGAATCGCACCCACTTCGGTTCCGAGTCCATACGAGAGTATCGTGTTGGAGTTTTTGAAGCCAGAGTTTACGGGTGAGAAGCGGAAGTTGTAGGTACGCAACAGGTGGGCAGTACGCGGGTCGGTAATATGGATACTGTAGAGTGCATCGTCTGCGAATCTATCGTAGGTAACACCATCGCCGGGTTCGCAGAAGGGGTGTACATTGACGATGACATTGAGCACTTTGGTAGTTCCGCGCATTCCTACAAAGGCATAGACATCGGTCAGGTTGACTTGGGGGTCTTGTTTAATGAGGGGGGCATCGCTATGGCTAGAAGCGCGTGCCACATTGCCGGTAAGAGCGAGTAGCCCGATAGCACCGACAGCAGAGAGTAAACGTTTGCAGTTCACTATGTTTTCTCCTATTGGAAATAAAGGTTTACGAGAGAGTCTTGTTTTGAAGGCTCTCGGAAGCAACTTCCAGATAAGAGATACAGGAAATGAAGAAGGGTTTGTTTGTGAAAAAATAGATAGGGAAGGTGTGATAAAATAGATTAACTTTTTTTAAGAAAACTACGTACACCCCCATTTTTCGGCAAAAAACGGAAGGAGTCGAAACTATCTGGCTTTCCCGTTATCAAACAATATATACCTGTCCAAGCAGGAAACTCTCTCTACTATATAGCGAATTCGCTCATTCGTCCCGGAATGGAACGTAGAGGTTTCTCTGATAGGGTACACTGACTATAGATTAAAATTCCCCTAAGTTTTTGTATAGGTCTAGGGTGGAGTGAACAGAAGATGCAAGTAAGCCGTTTTGGTATTGGTGGTCTATTGGGGGTAACAGCCCTTACCCTCTTTTTTGCGGCAGGAACTCCTGCCATGAGCAAGGACACCCCACAGCAAGAGAAACTAAAGCCCGAAACCATCGAGTTTTTCGAGTCGAAGGTACGCCCTCTGCTCTTTCAAAAGTGTTTTGGGTGTCATGGCGAAAAACAGCAGATGGGAAGCCTCCGCCTCGATTCTCTCGCGCACATTATGAAGGGGAATAGCGGCGGTCCGGCAGTAGTCGCAGGAAAGCCCGATAACAGCCCACTGATTCAGGTGGTGCGCTACGATGGTAAGGTGAAGATGCCCCCTGCGGGTAAACTCTCTAACGAAGAGATAGCAACCCTTACGCAGTGGGTAGAGATAGGTGCGCCTTGGCCCGGCTCCAAACCCATCGACATAAAAGCCACCGACCCCACTAAGATAGATAAGTCTTCGCTCTGGTCGCTACGCCCTGTAAAAAAGCCTACCGTTCCCAAAGTGAAGAACAAGGCATGGGCAACTACCCCCATAGATGCGTTTATCCTGAGTAAGTTAGAGCAGAAGGGGCTTACGCCTTCGCCCTCACTAGACCGACGTAATCTTCTGCGCCGTGTAAACTACGACCTTATAGGACTTCCGCCCACCCCCGAAGAGACCACCGCGTTCCTTAACGATAAGGCTCCCAACGCCTACGAGAAGGTTGTCGACAGGCTTCTAGCCTCGCCTCAATACGGCGAACGCTGGGGGCGTTACTGGCTAGACGTGGCGCGTTATGCCGACACCAGAGGCTACAACTTCGTATCCGACCCAGTCTATCATCACGCTTATAACTACCGAGACTGGGTGGTACAGGCGGTCAATGAGGATATGCCCTACAACCTCTTTGTAAAGTATCAACTCGCGGCAGACCTAATGCCTTTGGGCGATGACCACCACAACCTTGCGGCTCTGGGCTTCCTTACGCTAGGTCGCCGCTTCCTAAACGATATTGTGCTTATTACCGATGACCGTATCGACACCATAGGGCGCGGCTTAATGGGGCTTTCCCTCGCCTGTGCCAGATGCCATAATCACAAGTTCGACCCCATTCCCCAAAAGGACTACTACGCCCTCTACGGGGTACTCGCCAGCACACGCGAACCCGACCCGCCCGTTATCATCTCGCCCAAAGAGTTGCGAGATCCCTACGAGGCGTACCTCAAAAAACTGGTAGGCGACGAGCGAGAGCGCGATAATCTTACACTAGAGCAGGTGGCTTTGCAACGCACCAAAAAAGAGACCCTCTCCAAAGCGATACAGAACACTCTACAGTTTCTTCGTGAGGGGGCAATACCCAACGATACAGAGTTTTCGGTGCTGTTTCCTGCGTTTGCAGAACCCGCCAAAAACCGTATCAATGCCCTTAAAAAAGAGATAGCGGAACTCAAAAAAGCACCCCCCAAAACCCCAGAGTTCGCGCACACCGTAGAGGAGCAACTCCCTGCCTTCGACCCCTACGTCTTTATTCGCGGCAACCAAAACAACCGCGGTGAGAAGACCACACGCCGCTTCCTTACCGCTTTGGGTGGTTCGGATACAGACCCCTATAAAAAGGGAAGTGGTCGCCTCGAACTTGCTGAGGATATTACCAGTGCTTCGAATCCGCTCACGGGGCGCGTCTTTGTGAATCGGGTTTGGATGCACCATTTCGGAAATGCCCTTGTGCGTACCCCTGGCGACTTTGGACTGCGTGGAGAACTACCCACCCACCCCGAACTGCTAGACTACCTTACGGCACGTTTTACCGAAGAGGGCTGGTCGCTTAAAAAACTTCACAAGTGGATACTGCTCTCCAATACCTACAAACAGTCTAGCGAAAACAACCCCAAAGCCTTCCTAATAGACCCTGAAAACAGACTGGTGTGGAAGCAGAACCGCTATCGCCTCGACTTCGAGTCTTTGCGTGACTCACTACTAAACGCTTCGGGGCAGATGGAGACCAAAATCGGAGGGGCATCGGTAGATGTGCTGAGCGCACCCTATACCAAACGTCGCTCGGTATACAGTTTTATCGAACGGCAAAACCTGCCGGGGCTGTTCCGCACCTTCGACCTCGCAACCCCCGACTCTAGTACCCCCCAACGCTTCCGTACTACCGTGCCTCAGCAGGCTCTCTATATGATGAACAGCCCGTTTATGGTAGAGATGGCGCGGGGCATGGCAACACGTCCAGAGTTCAGCATAATGACCTCCCCCGAAGCAAAGGTGAAAGCGGCGTATCAACTGCTCTTCCAACGCCCG
>OMJJ01000245.1 GCA_900299305.1 bacterium
TCTACGGCGCAGTACACAAACTCGCTACCGACCTGATTTTCCTAAACGATTCGCTGGTCGCGCTTCGTACTTGGGATGTCCTTCGTGCGTTGGATATGATAGCCGAATGGAAGGGGTTAGATGCCTCCCAAATCAGTCTGTACTCGCAGGGGCGCGAGGGACTCTATGGGCAACTTGCGGCGTTTATAGACGCACGAATCGGAGAGAAGGAGATTGTAGAGGGTCTCGGTAGTTACGAGGAGTGGATGAAATCTCGCTATTACCTGCCCGATAACCTCTACTCGGTGATAATGCCGGACAGCCTCCACTACTTCGATTTACCGGATTTACTGTAGGGTTTGTTCGTCAACAGAAGGGAAAAAGACAATGCGGGTATTGGTAACTCGTGATATTCCTGAAGAGGCATTGAAAATAGTTGCAGAAAATGCGGAAATGGAGTTATGGCGTGAAGCCCGTCCGATTCCGCGTGAGGTTCTCATCGAACAGGTCGCGGATAAGGTGGGCTTGCTCTGTATGCTTACAGACCGCATTGATGACGCGGTACTAGAGGCGGGTAAGCATCTACGGGTCGTGAGTCAGATGGCGGTGGGCTACGATAATATCGACGTTGCCGCCTGCACCAAGCACGGCGTTCCCGTAGGAAACACGCCGGGAGTGCTTACCGAGACCACCGCAGACACCGCCTTCGCTCTCATTTTGGCAACCGCCCGTAGGATGCACGAATCGGAGCAGTTTTTACGTGCCGGAGAGTGGAAGATGTGGGATCCCATGCTTCTCTTGGGGCAGGACGTTCACCATGCGACGATAGGTATTGTCGGGATGGGGCGCATAGGGTACGAGGTTGCGCGGCGTGCCTACGGGTTTCAGATGCGGATTCTGTATACCGGCAACCGCCCCAACGAAGAGGCAGAACGCAACTTTGAGGCGCAAAGGGTTGACCTCCCTACCCTACTTCGTGAAAGCGACTTTGTGTCGGTGCATACCCCCCTAAACGCGCAGACACACCACCTCCTAGGCGCAGAGCATTTCGCGCAGATGAAGCGCACCGCGATACTGATAAACACGGCACGGGGGGCAGTAGTAGACCAGAAGGCTCTCTATACCGCTCTGAAAGAGGGAGTCATTGGCGGAGCAGGTCTGGACGTTTTCGAGAGAGAACCTCTCCCGATGGACGACCCTCTACTCACCCTCTCGAATCTGGTACTGGTTCCGCATATCGGTTCCGCCTCTATCAAAACCCGTACTCAAATGGCGGTACTCGCGGCAAAGAACTTAGTCGCGGGGATTCAGGGCAAGCCGCTACTGCACGAGGTTCCTGCACCCATCCAGCCTTAGATTGAGGAGATTGTAGTCTATTGTGATAGCGTTAGACTGGGTTCACTATGCCTTGCTGTTCGGCTCTGCGTTTGTGGGCGGAGCCATAAACGCGGTAGCGGGCGGAGGCACTCTCGTCACATTTCCCACCCTTATCAGTTGCGGTGTTCCCCTGACTATCGCCAATGCGACCAGTACGGTTGCGCTCTGGCCCGGTCAGATAAGTAGCCTATGGAACTACCGCGACGAGATGCACAACGGAAAAGGCACGATTTTGCGCCTCGCGATTCCCAGTTTTTGGGGAGGGCTGTTGGGCGCGTATCTACTGGTGAGCACTCCCGAAAGCCGTTTCAAGGCGATAGTCCCCTATCTCATTTTAACCGCGACCCTGCTATTTCTGTTTCAGGAGCCGCTTTCTCGCTGGCAAAAACAGCGTTTAGAGCGCAAAAAAACGGAGGAGGATACCCCCGACCATCCCACACACCCGCAAGGCGACCCACACTTTGCCACGAAAGGCGCGGCGATGAGCGCATGGCTTGGACTACTGGCGTTTCAGTTTGCGGTGTCGGTGTATGGGGGCTATTTTGGGGCGGGGATTGGGATTCTTCAGTTGGCGGCGTTTGGGCTAATGGGCTTTACCAATATCCACCGCATGAACGGCTTCAAGAATATCAATGGCTTGGTTATCAATGCGATTGCCATTGCGATTTTTGTCGCGAATCGGAAGGTAGAGTGGCAAATCGCCCTGATAATGGCGGTAGGGGCGATACTTGGCGGCTACTTCGGCTCTGGTACAGCAAAAAAGTTAGGGCAGAAAAACGTGCGTAAAATCGTGATAGCCATTGGGTTCACCCTTACGTTGCGGCTACTGCTTCACTAACGGTCTTGAGTATCCGGCAAACGCTCCAGCACACTCTGTAACGCGGACTGTAGCCGCTTCTGTGTGAGGGTGAGAGTGAGGTCGGCGCGGGTACGTTCTAGTACGGCGCGGAGAGCGTCGGTGGTACGGCGCAAGCCTCCTGTAATTGCGTCCGGGAAGTCGAATGTTACCAGTTCGTAGTAGATGTCGTCCATGCGTTTGAGTACGGTTTCGGCTTGGGCTATCTCGTTTAGGCGCAGTTTGTCGAGGACATGGCGGCGGCTTTCGCTTGCCGCCTCTGCCAAACCGTTGAGGTAGGCGGCAGGTTCTACCCCCATCACTTCGGGCGTAGGAATAGGTTGCCCCGTCACAATAGCAAGCATCGCCTCCGCCTCTACGTACTCCTTTTGAGAATCGTGAACATATCCCGCATGAAACAGATCCGTGTGCGTGTGGAGTACCGCCTTCGCTCTCTCTACTCGGCTCTTCGCTTCGGAGAGTAAGGTGATAGCGTTATCTATCTCGTCACGGTGAATCGCACGGATAGAGCGCGAAGAGAACTGTATCACCTCTCTACAGATTTTCAGAGCCTCTTCACGGGCGGCGTTGCTCGCCTCCATACGGGTACGAAGCGAACTTGCGATAGCCTCTAGGTCTTGGGTAGGTACTGCTTCTGGCGGCATGAGAGGTCTCCTTTTCGTTATTCACGCTGAATCATGTCGGTATAGATGCCCGGTACACTGTCGGGAATAACCGTCGCGTTGACCACTTTCTCGTAAAAGACAACTGGTCCTGCACCACCGATGATACCGTAGGCATAGCCCATCTCTCTCATTCCCCATAAACAAGCGAGTAGTAATGCTTTGCCTATGCCACTTCCTCGTTGCGATTTTGCGACCCCTGTGGGACCAAAAAAGTTTCGGCGAGTCGATTCATAGGCTCCAAAACCCACCACTCTCCCCTCCTTTAGCGCAATATAGAGGGTTATTGGTTGCCGTGAGTAGCAGGGGGTGATTTCATCTGCCCAACCTAGCCCAAACTCGGAGAGGATAAACTCACGAATAGGAGTGATTTCAAAGGGGTGGGCACGGCGAATAACCACTCCTTGCGCCTGCATCTCTTGTAGAGCAGGCTCTAGCGGAGGGAGTTTTAGGAGAGGGACAAGCATATCGGGCATATTGGGGGGTCGCTTTCTTAGAACAGGTTTACGTCTCTTTTAGTTCGACACAGCAGACGCAAATTCCCCCCCAAATGGCGTTTTGCGGTAGAGATAGTAGCCATTCGGAAACAAATTTTTGTATTGAAGGCGTTTCATAAGGATTAGTAGAGGGGTATGGCGAACTAGCAGAGAGCGAAGGGATACCAGGTGAAGGAGAGCGGGAATGACCATCTTAATTGTAGGGATATGGGGACTGTTGGCGTTTCAGGGGCAGACTGCACCTAATCCAACCTCTGCACCCAAACTACCTAGTGCTTATGTTGCAGAGGATGCCGACCCCAAAGAGGTGCTCCCCTACCTACGCGCCGATTTTGGATGGTCGTACTGGAAACCTACCGACACAGACAGCAAGTTGAGGCAGTATGCTACTCCCCCACAAGGTTGGTTTCTCCGTGAACTGCGTTATGCACCGCTCTTTACTCCTCACCACATGGATGCTTCGATAGTCGCAAAAAGTGTAGGGCAACCCGACTATAGCGTCGAAGGGCGCATTGCTTGGGACTACGGCAACACGGCGTTAGAGGGTTCGATAACCCGTAACCGTTTTGTAGAGCCTACGGTTACTCCGTTACCGGATAGCCAACGCACGGTAGATAAAATCGCGTTTCGGCACAGCATCAAGCGCGATTTCGCGATTTCTGTGCGATACCGAAAAGACGAAGAGGGGCAGAACTTCGATGCTTCTCGTGACCCAGAGAGCCAAAGTATCCGTTACGAAAACGTTATGGCGGCGGGGCGTGTGGGGTCGGGTTTTCTGAATGTAAACGCCTCGAACTGGCGGTACGAAGACAATCGTCAGGTGTACCCGGATACCGTTGGTAAAGGGGTTCATGTTGGGTATCAGTGGGAGCCTAACCCTGCAATGGGCATAGAGACCGCGGTCTCGCGGGTGTGGCTACAACAGGCAGATAACTTTACCAGTCGTGTAGATACGTGGGCGTTTAATGGAGATGTTGCTCTAAACCCTATTACCGATTTCGAGTGGCGATGGCGTTCGCGCCACCTCTCTATGCCAAACGTTCAGAGCGCATGGGTACGTGACCACCGTACCGGCGCGGCAAAGATAACGCACCGCTGGAAGGGGTGGACGGGGCAGTTGGGGCTAAAAATAACGGATGCAGAGCGATTACGTAACGATGCTAGTGGAGATAGTGACACCCCCCATTGGCAGACATGGGAAGGCAAACTTGCGGGGCGTTTGAACCGCCATACCCGCCTTACAGCACGTGCCTCCCACCAGAGCCTAAACAACCCGCCTATGGTGTTTACCCTTGATGCTACCCCCCTCTACTGGAGTCAGCGGGACAATCTACAGATTAAGGTGGATAGTAGCCACGCGAATGGGAGCGGCTACCTACTATACGGCTATCGGCACTCTCAGAACGGGCAACGTGAGGTACATCTCGTTACTCGTGAGGTTACGGCGGGGGGAGACTGGCAGGTAAGTCCGCGCCTAAACCTGTTCGCAGAGTTCTCTTATAACGCTTGGTCGGGGGCAAGCCCTATTGCTGACTACCCTCAGTTCAATCACTTTTTGTCGGATAGCCGCCTCTATGTGTTGGGGTGCAACTGGACGGTAAACCGGCGTACCTACCTGACGTTTAACCTGACCGACGCGACCACCTTCAACGAGAACCCGCTGGGCTTGCAAGATGCCAATATCCACGCGCAGTATATCACATTAACGGGGCGATACCAGATTTCCAAGCGGGGAGAGATTGGGCTTCTATACGCCCCTTGGCACTATCAAGACTCGCTTGCGAACACACTAAACTATCGGCGGGCAGTGTTTATGCTCACCACATCGACCAAGTTTTAGGCAAAAAGAGATTTGGCGTAGGCGATGTCTTCTGCAATAAGGCGATTGACCTCGTGCTCCTCGCTATACTCCGCCGTAAGGCAGATAGTCCCGTGGTAGTGCCTCCGTTGAAGCTCCTTTGCCACGCGCTCCCAGTTTGCTAATCCCTGCCTACCGGATGTCCAAAACACCTCCCATTTGGCTCTGGTGGCTTCGGGCCCGTTGGTGTGCCGCCAAAAGGCGTTCTTAAAGTTCACCATACACATCTTTTCCCACACAATATCGAGTGCCATTTCGGGTTCTTCCCCGTTTAGGGCGTTGTGGGCGCAGTCCCATACCGCCGCAATGTGTTTGGGATGATACCTCTCTAGCAGGTGACGTAGCCCCATCGCGTTGCAGATACAGTTTCCACAGTGGTTCTGAATGCCGAGGGTAGTGTGGTGTTTCTCTAGCAGGGGGACGAGCGCGTCGTATTCGCGTTGTAGGTTTGCTTCGGATGCCATGTAGCCTATCTGGGTGTCGATATTAACGCAGATACGAATGATAGGAATACCAGAGGCTTGGCACGCCGCCATCGACTCTTCGGTAGTAGGTCCGGCGATACTCGCGATTTTTACGCCATACTCTCCAAAGATACGGGTTGCATTGGGGAGTTCTTTCGTCATATTATCGGGATGGACGGGGTAGCCGGGGCGTACTGGCAACTCCACCGCATGAAAACCCAACCCCGCTACAAACTTGGCAAGTTCGGGAATAGGCATTTTCCACGGCTTCGTGAATACAGAAAACTGAATGGTGTTATCGCTCATATTGTCTCCTTTACGGGATTACCAGTCATGGGTACTGCCGTCGGCGCGGCGGGTCATGGGGAGGTAGTTGCGCTCGTAGGGGTACTTTTTCGCCGCCTCTTCGTCTATGTCTGTGCCTAATCCGGGCGCATCGGTGACATGAAGGTAGCCGTCCTTAAAGGTGGGCGCACCGGGCAGTACCTCTTGCACGATATCGGGGAAAAAGACCATCTCTTGCACCCCGAAGTTGGGAACGGAGAGGTCGAGGTGAACGTTCGCGGCGTGGGTAGGAGGCGCGATGTCGCCGGGTCCGTGCCATGCGGTCTGAACGTAGTAGCACTCGGATACGGCGGCGATTTTCTTTGCCTCTGTAATCCCCCCGATATGCCCCAAGTCGCACCGAATGAAGTCTATTAGTTGTTCCGAGATGAGGGGTAGGCAGTCCCATTTGGTATGAAACAGCTCTCCCATAGCAAGAGGAGTTGTGGAGTGTTGGCGTATTATCCTAAAACTCTCTTTGTGTTCGGGGCGCAGTGGGTCTTCTAGGAAGAAAAGTCGGTAGGGTTCGAGGTCTTTGGCTAGTCTTGCCGCCTGTATGGGGGTAAGGCGTTCGTGAACATCGTGAAACAGTTCTACATCCCACCCAATTTTGTCGCGGAGGTGTGCGAATAGTTTGGGTATAGTGTGCAGGTAAGGAGTAGGCTCCCACCGCTCTACGTAGGGCATTGCGCCGCCATCTCCCCACTCTCCGCCGCCGCTGAGTTCGTCTTGCCACGGGGTACCGGAGTTCTTCCAACTCGCCAGCGATGCCTCTCCTGCACCGCCCACCCCGTAGGTTCCTACCGTGCCGGGAATAGCGATTTGCGCCCGTACCACCTTAAACCCCTGCGCGATTTTCTCTCGAACGCTGTCCTCCACCTCCGATACATCGCGTCCGCCAGCGTGCGTGTAAGCCAACGCACCAAGACGGGTTTTGCCGCCAAGCAGGGAGTAGACAGGTAGCCCTGCCCGTTTGCCTTTGATGTCCCAAAGGGCAGTGTCCACCCCTGCGAGTGCCGTCATAAGAACGGGACCACCGCGCCAGTAGGTTCCCCGAAAGAGTGACTGCCATATATCTTCGATGCTATCAGGGTCGCGCCCTATCAACAGGGGGGCGATATGGTTTTCGAGGGCAGAGGCGACGGCGAGTTCCCGTCCGTTAAGGGTCGCGTCTCCAACACCGTATAGCCCCGGTGTATCCGTCATAATTTTCAGAATGACGTAGTTGCGTCCAGGACAGGTGACAATGACGCGCACTTCCGTAATTTTCATGTTGGCTTTGTCTTTCTGTTACGAAAACTTGGTCTGTAGAGTCCAAGGCTTGCGGTACTCGCGGCGGTACGAAATGGTGTTCTTACCGGCTCTGCCCACAATATCCATCGTCTCCTTACTCCAGCGCACAGGTTCCCCTGCAAGCAAGGCGGCGTTTGCGAGGTGACACACTATCGTGGTTTGTGCCATAGAAGCGATGTTGGAGCGCGGTTGCTCACGGGATTTCACGCAGTCTACCCAGTTACGCCAGTGGTCGGTAGGAACAGCGATGTTTTGGACAGGGATATTTTTGCCTTCTGCGTCGCGTACCTTCCATCCGCCGCGCCACACCATCAGCGACTTACCATCGTCCGTAATAAACTCCGTTCCATGATTGGGGCGGTCTGGATGGTCGCGCCCAGTCTCCCA
>OMJJ01000246.1 GCA_900299305.1 bacterium
CCCGCCGTTACTACCAAACCCCGAACTCTTAGGGGGCAGTGTTTCGGCAAGAGCAAAAAAAGCCGGATACTTAAACTTCTAAGTATCCGGTGAGCATTGCATCATCCCAACAATGCTCTTAGGCGAGAAAAGGGTGATTGTTCGCTCGGAGAGTGAGCGCACGATTGTTAGTATAGAGAGTATGTGTTAAGCCTGTGTTAAGAGGTGCTTAATTCTCAGTTAAATCTTGCACTACCCTGAGAATCTACTCCTCTTTCTCATCTTCTACCATCAAAGAGACCTCTTTAATCGTTACCCAACGCCGCTCCTCACTAGAGAGTATCACTGCATCTATCACCTCTTGGGCGAAGTAGCCGTCCCACAGGCTGGGGCTAACCTCCGCTTTATCGGTGCGAATCGCCTCTAACCAGCGGTAGGTACTATTGGTAGGGCTGTGTCTTCCGGGACGGAAAAAGTCTTCGTTATCGGTTCCACCTGCCTCCTCTACGCTTACCGTTCCCTCTACTTTTATCGTCTCCCAGTGCGGGTTCCCTTGCTGTAGCCCCCGCAGTGTAACCCCGCGATGCGAAACCAGTAGGTGCAGTCGTCCCGCCGTTCCGTAGACCTCTATCTCCTGTTGTTGAATCCCTGCGCCCTGATACGCTACCCAACTGGTGTGTAGTGTCGCCTGTACCCCATCCGAGAGTTCTGCTAAAAAGGTGCAGGAGTCGTCGTTGCGCTCTCCCACGTGTGGGTCGTCGCTGGGGAGTATCTCTTCTAGTTCTCCCTCTGCGTCCCACAGAGTGGTTATCATGCTTCCCGAAACCGACACAAACTCGCGCCCCGTAATGTAGCGCACGAGGTCGATAAGATGAGAGCCAAGGTCGCCCAGTATCCCCGCACCACTACGGTGTTTTAGGCTTCTCCAGTTCGGGTTTCTTCGTAGCCCAAAGCCGCCATGATACGACCCAGAGACCGTAAGCACGTCGCCCACATAGCCCTCTTCCAGCAAGTCTCGAAACGCGGTAACGGCAGGGTTATCGCGATAGGGGAAGTTGCTCATTCCAATCAGGTTGTTTGCCTCTGCTATCGTCGCCATCTCAAATGCCTGTTTTGCATTGAGCGCAATGGGCTTTTCGCACGTAACGTGTATATCACGGGCAAGAGCCGCCATTGTAACGGGGTGATGTAGGTCGTTGGGGGTACACACAATCACCCCATCGGGGCGAACGCTGTCCATCATCACTTCGTAATCTGTAAAGTACTGCGCCTTATCGCCATACTTCGCCTTCACCGATTCGGGGTCGCGCTCTGTTCCTCCGCTTACGCCCACCACTTCCACGTTAGGGTGTGTTTTGAGGGCGGCAAGATGCCAATAGTCCACCCACCAACTGGGTCCCACAATACCCACTCGCACCGTATCCAAAGGGTCTAAACTCATGCTACTACCTCTCTCCTATAAAAATACCCCTTCAAGGAGGGCTTCCACATTCTGCCTCTATTATAGCCTATCAGGGTAACACTTCCTATCCTTTCTTACGTAATACAAAATAAGTCAGAAAAGAAGGTTGTGTGCTCCATGCGGTTCCGTTTTTTATCACAATCTATCGTAACAAAACAGAAATTTAGCCCCTTAGAGCGTAATCGTCTCGCATGGCTTTTGTTGGCTCTGTTGCTCTTTTTACTACCTAGCCTCTATCGGCGTGTGGTGGTCTCTCAGGAGTTTACACAGCGTTTGAAGCGGGGAAACGAGTATATAGAGCAGGGCTTAGTAGTAGAAGCAGAGCATGAGTGGCTCTCTGCCGAACGTCTTGCCCCCAACAACCCTACCGTGCTACAACTGTTGGGTGCGCTGTATGTGCATCAAAGCCGCCCTGCGGAAGCGCGTGCCGTACTCAACCGCCTTATGTCAGTTGCCCCGAACGAGCCTCATGTACTCTGTCGGTTAGCCGCGCTAGAGTTTTTTCGGGGGGGTAGAGAGATGCGTACCTCTGCCCATCAAGACGCAATACGGGCGGCAAAACTAGAGGCAGACTGCATAGATGCCCAGCGCATTGCCGCAGAGGTCTCGTTTTGGGTAGGCGAAGATGCGGACGGCTTGAACTATCTCAACCTTGCTTTGCACCTTCAACCCGACAACGTTCCCTTGCGCCTCTACCTTATTTCGCACTTAGTACGCACCTACCGCCTCCCCAAAGCCATTGAACTCGCGCAAGAGGTACTTACCAAAAACCCGCAAGCCATAACGATACATGGAGTCTTAGGCTCACTGTATCGCCATCTCCCCTCCGATACTCCCGAATATCAAAAAGCAGAATCGGAACTACAAATAGCCCTGCAAAAAGCCCCCAAACAGGCAACTTTCTGCTACGAACTAGGGCAATGGTATCTTTCGCACAACCAGCCCCAAAAGGCAGTACCCTACCTAGAGACTGCCCGCGACAACGGCTACCAGCGGGCAACGGTGTGGGGTGCACTCGCAAAAGCGTACTGGCAGTTGGGAGACCATTCCGCCTCTGAAAGCGCGGCTAAAACCGCTCAGTGGTATGCACAGAATGAACAAGAACTGACACGCCTTGATCGTGCCATTATGGATAGCCCAACCAATATCGGACTACAAAGCCGCCGCTCCGCTCTATATGAGACAATGGAGGCACAAGCGCAACACACTCCCTCAAAAAAGCAAAAATTTCCCTTTTTCCTGCCATAATAGTTAAAACAGGGGGAGGTACGTGCCATTTCAGGGCATATTCCTTTCTCTCATAGCGTACCTAAAAGGGGGTAGGAGGGGAATCATAATAGTTTCTTAACAACCCGCCAAAAATCCCTAAAATTCCTGCTTGAAATTTCTTATTAGAACGTGCTATACTTGCTTTGTTCTCATTACGGGAACTTCTGCAAGTTGCATTCTACTCCTACATAAACCGTTGAGGGATCGAGTGCCCATGTCGAGTACTGTAAATGCTAATCTGGAGCGCGGTATTGCTTTTAAGATAGAGGGTCGCTACGAAGAGGCGACAGCCGAGTTTCAGAAACTATTAGATGAAACTCCCGACTCTTGTGATGGTCATCATCAACTAGGGTTGGTTTACGGATTCACAGGTCTTTTCGACGAGTCTATCGAAGAACTCAAGTTAGCCTCCTCACTAGACGGCTCTCGCCTGGATATACGCAACGATTTGGCACTTACCTACTCTATGTTAGGCTTCTTTGATGAGGCGAAAGCGGAGTTCCAAGAGGTTCTGCGTCAAGACCCCACCAACTCCAAAGCTCTCGAAAATATGCAGTACTTCGACTAGGGGCAGACGTGCTACCCAACCCCGACACCGAATCGAACCCCGTCCCCACCCCCTCCTCCAAACGCGCTTCGGAGTGGTTGCTTCCTCTCTGTTTCTATCTCGCTCTCGCACTCATTTTTCTTTGGCGTTCCACCTTCACCGGTGAGGTGTTTCTACCTGCCCGCCTCTTGGGACATTTTGCCCCCTACTCCAGCGCTATCCCCTCCTCAGAACTTCCTGTGTGGAACCCGATTCGTTGGGACGGTATTGCTCAGTTCTACCCTTGGCGTAACTTCGCTAGCCAAACCCTGCACTCCGGCTCCATTCCGCTCTGGAACCCCTACCAGTTTAGCGGTACGCCTTTTGTGGCAAATAGCCAGTCAGCAGTCTTCTATCCCGGTAGTCTGCTCTTCTACCTTCTGCCGGTTGTCTACGCCTTCAACTACTCTGCGGTGTTGCACCTTACGCTCTGCGGTTGGTTTACCTACCTGTTTCTGCGCCGCCTAAAGTGTGGGCAAGCGGGGGCGTTGTTGGGCGGGGTGGTCTATGCCTACTCTGCTTGGGAGGTTTCGTGGCTCCAACTTCCTACCTTTCTTGCCACCTCCTGCTGGTTCCCTCTGCTATTTCAGCAGATTCACCTCCTCATTCGCCATGAGGCACACTACCCTGCGCCCACCCGTAACGCACAAGCGGGAGGGCTTGGTGGAATCGTGGGGCTTATGCTACTAGCGGGGCATCTGCAAATCGCGTTCTATGGGCTATTTGCAGGTACGCTTTGGGCGTTAAGCCTCCTCTGGGCAGAGAAGCAAGAGGGTGGCTGGATGTGCGTGGGGAAGGGTTTGGGACGCTGTATCTTAGGGCTGAGTTTGGGGCTACTGCTCTCGTTCCCACAGTTGCTTCCCTCACTAGAACTCTCAAGAGTATCCCACCGTGTGGGCAAACCGAACCAAGAGGGCTACCAGCGGTATGTAGAGTACGCCTTACCACATGGCGGGTTAGCCGCCCTGCTTCTACCCGACTTTTTTGGTAACGACCACTCTTCCGATAACGCCTTTTGGGGGTTCTATACCAAACCCCTAGCACCCGGAAACCTTATTGCCATTCGCCATAACGCCGCAGAGATAGCCACCTACGTCGGTGTTTTAACCCTGCTTTTGGGGCTGTTTGCACTGGTGCATACCCTCCTAACCAAAAAGTACGATAAGCGCGTTCTGTTTTGGGGAGGCATGGCACTTCTCGCACTCCTTATGGCACTCGGAACCCCTCTCAACGCCCTGCTCTATTTTGGAGTGCCCGGCTTTGGACAGTCGGGTTCACCGGGCAGAGTGTTGGTGCTATGGGCGTTTGCTTGGGCGGTGCTCGCGGGTTTTGGGCTGGATGCACATCTAAACTCTGCGCCTAAAGCAAAAGAGGTCGCTCTCTGTTTTGCCCTTATGGTCGGCTTGATGGTGTTCTCCGCGCTCTTTGTGTGGGTGATGCTAGATGGAAAGATGCAAGGCACTCCCTACCCTACCTTCTCTGATGCGGTAGAGCGTATTGGGGTGGGTTGGCTACGTTTAGGGGTGTCGTTGGGGGTGGGAGCGATACTCCTTTTTCCTTTCAAATCGCCTCCTAGATGGCGTGTGCCGCTTGCACTTGGGGGCGTGGTGTTAGAACTGTTTTCGGTAGGTATCCTCTCGAACCCGACCAGTAAGCCCCAGTATGTCTATCCGCGCACCGAAGGCGTTCAGTTCCTCCAGTCCAAAGCGGGGCATGAGCGTATTTTCCCTCTGAATCGAGACTGGCGACTGGAAGAGGCAAAGCCGGCAGTACTACCTCCTAACGGTGGGATGGTCTACGGTCTGCACGATGTGCAAGGCTACGACTCCCTTTTTACGGGTAAGTATAAGAGTTTTGCGAATCAGTATGCTGTTCCCAACCCATTAGGGATTAAAGATGCAAGCCCTGTAGTGGTAGGAAACCTCCTCTTCTTTCAAGATGGCTCTCGGCAGGAGATTGCACGGTATGTAGTTGCGTTGCCGCCGGGCAGTGATGGGTTTGTTTCGGAGGTCGTTCCCAAGAGTAACCCTCTCTATAACCAAGAGCGTGACATGGCTATCTACGAGGTTCCCAATATCAGCCGTGCCTCCCTAGCACTACCCGGAAACAGAGTACTAAACCCCCCTACATGGCTAGAGGACAGTGCCACCCGTACCCGCCTCGCAACGGATACCCCCGAAGAGGCACACCTTGTTCTTATGGATGCCTACTCTGCGGGTTGGAAGGCGTATCTGGACGGAAAAGAGACCCCTATAGAACGGAGTGGAGAGGTCTATCGTTCGGTAGCCATACCCGCCGGAAAACATGAGGTACTCTTCCGCTACGAACCCGCCTCGTATCGGGCAGGGCTTTACTTTGCGCTGTTTGCGGTTGCCATGCTCTCACTACTTTGGGGGTTCCGCAGGGCTACTCTTGTGCCGATTCGTTCCCTAGAGGAGAGTGGAGTATGATTCGGGTACTCTTTATCTCTCGCTCGTTAGAAGCAGGGGGGGCAGAGGCGAAACTGCTGGAGTTGGTAAGGCATATCGACAAATCGAAGTTTGAAGTGACGGTGGTCACTTTTTACAGTGGAGGAAAGCACTTTAAGACGGTACAGGAGTTGCCCTCTGTGCGCCTTGTCTCTATGAATAAACGGGGTCGTTGGGACTTGTTGGGCTTTTCAACGCGCCTCAGCCGTGTCTTTCGCGAGGTACGCCCGCAGATTGTCTGTGCCTTTAATGGGGCAAATGAGGTCTCGTTTCTTTTTGGAAAACGGTTTCATGCGAAAATCGTCCTCTCTATCTCTACCACCTATACCAGTGAGGTAAAGCGAGACTGGCTTTTTTATCTATTACGCCGCCTCTCACGTTACTTCTCCTACCGCAGTTCCCTCGTTATCGCCATCTCTCAGCAGAGTAAAAGTAGTTATGTACAGGCGGGGTATTGTGAGCGAAATATCGCGGTAATGCACAGCGGTTTCGATGTACGCACCTACTACCCAAATCGCTCTTTGGGAAAAGAGCTTCGTCAGCATTGGGGGGTATCTCCCGAAATGATACTGATTGGGCATATCGGGCGTTTAGACCCACGTAAAGACCACCCTATCTTCCTTCGTGCAGCCGCAAGGCTCTCTAAAGAGTGTGATGACCTGCGCTTTGTGTGTGTGGGCGGAAGAGGTGGAGAGACGTATCGTGTTGAGTTGGAAGCGTTAGCAAACGCACTAGGGCTACAAAACCGCCTAATATGGGCAGGTGAGCAGAGCAATATGCCCGCAGTCTATAACGCGCTGGATATAAGCACCATCACCTCCTTTGTAGAGGGTGGTCCTAGGGTGTTAGGCGAAGCGATGTGTTGCGAAGTTCCCACCGTCACCACCGACGTAGGAGATGCAGCCTATCTGCTTGGGGATGCGCGTTGGGTGGTTCCGGTAGGAGATGTAGAGGGGATAGCAGAAAGGTGGCGTACCCTGTTGGAGATGTCTGTGGAAGAGCGGCAAGCGGTTGGTAAAGCCGCCCGTGAGCGTATTCTCGCCGAGTTCTCTACAGAGCAGTATACTGCGAAAATGGAAGCGGCACTGGAAAGTTTGGTGAGAGAAGAGAAATCTTTGGTATAATGGAATTGGTAGATGTTCTCACCCGAAACGCTCTTCAGGAGATATTTGAACCCTCATGAAATTGATGGAAGCCCTACGTATCTGCCAGCAAAACCCGTCAGATACCAGTGAGAACTATCGCTATGCGCTTCTCTGTGGCTGTGAACCTCTTCACCTAAAAACTTTCCTTACCGCCTACCTCAAACAGAAGTATCCCAACCATTTTATACAGACAGAGACGGGTCTTTATGGAGACCTTTTGGGTAATATCCAACGTGCCACTAACCAAGAGTGGAACGGTGTGTGTGTTCTCCTAGAGTGGGCAGACTGCGACCCACGCTTGGGTATTCGTCAACTTGGTGGGTGGCAACCTGCCCATCTTGCAGACATACTGAACTCGGTGCGCTCTGTGTTGGGACGCTTGCAAGAGGCACTTCTCGCCCTTGCACAGAAGACGGCTGTTGCTCTCTCTCTACCGACGCTTGCCCTCCCGCCTGCCGCCTACACCCCTACCTTTCAGCATAACGAATTTGAGTTGGGGTTGCAGGGACTATTAAACGACTTCGCTACTCATCTCGTACAAAGTGGGTCTGTACGTCTCCTGAACCCTGCTGTTTTGGATAGGCTCTCTGCCCCTGCAACCCGCCGTGATGTGAAGTCGGAAGTTCTTTTTGGGTTTCCTTATCAGATGGCTCATGTGGATACGCTTTGTGAGCAGATAGCCCTCCTTATTACCCACAGCAACCCAAAGAGAGGCATTATCACCGACCTAGACAACACGTTTTGGAAGGGGATTGTGGGAGAGGTTGGAGCAAACTCGGTCTCGTGGGACATGGATGGTCAGGGACAGATACATGGGCTATATCAGCAGTTACTCTCCTCGCTTGCCTCTGCGGGAGTGCTTATTGCCGTAGCCAGTAAAAACGATAGCGATGTCGTCAAGGAAGCGTTTCAGCGTGAAGACCTCTTACTCAAAGCAGAGCAGATATTCCCGATGGAGGTACACTGGAACGCCAAATCGGAATCGGTGGGGCGTATCCTTAAAGCGTGGAACATCGGGGCAGACAGTGTGGTGTTTCTTGACGATAGCCCTATGGAACTGGACGAGGTAAAGACAAAGTACCCCGCCATAGAGTGCCTTGCGTTTCCTACTAACGACTACTCTGCCGCCTACGCCCTCCTTATCCAACTACGTGACCTTTTTGGAAAGAGTATCCTCTCTGCCGAAGATAGCCTCCGCCTTCAGAGTATTCGTCAGGCACAAGAACTAAGTGCCCTTACCGAGAGTGGAAGCGACCTAAGTGCGTTTCTAAAAGAGGCAAATGCGGAACTACAAATCAGTTTTGCCAAAGAACCTTTCGATACCCGCGCCTATGAACTTGTGAACAAGACCAATCAGTTTAATCTTAATGGAGAACGCTATACCCAGGCAGAGTGGAAGCAGAGGCTAGATGCTCCCTCCTCCTTCTTGATGACCGTCTCCTATGCCGACAAGTACGGCTCTTTGGGCAAAATCGCTGTGCTACAGGGACGCAAAGACCTCAATAACCTCATTATAAATACGTGGGTAATGAGTTGCCGTGCCTTCACTCGGCATATCGAATTCAAGACCTTAGAGGTTCTCTTCCATACCTTCCAAGCAGAACGTATCTATTTGGAATATACTCCCACAGAACGCAATCGCCCCTTTCAGAGTTTTCTAAATGGGGTGGTAGAGCGCGGGCTAACTAGCCTTGGGGAGATTCTCTCTACCTCGTTTCAGCAGAGATGTCCCTCTCTGCATTTTAATGTGAAAGTATCTGTATGACGACTTATGATAGGCTTTTCGAGTGTTTTGCCACCGTTCTGCATACTACTCCCAAAGACCAGATTCCGCTTGTTGATATGGAGACTGCGGAACTATGGGATTCGGTGACTTCGGTCATGTTGCTTTTTGCCATTGAGGAGGCGTTTGATATGGAGGTAGACCCCGATGACCTCGAAAGCCTTACCTCATTCAAAAAAGTACTGGTCTATCTGGAAGCCAAAGGCTTTTAGCGCAGAGAGAGGCGAAAACGATGCCCGTTGTGGAATATCAACCCGAAGATTTTGAGTTAGTAGCGCAAACAGGAAAACAGGCGGAGATACCTGCCCTGCTACACCGTCCTTACATGGACTACTACTATACCACCTCTCCTTATGCCAAGTTCTACTTCTCTACCGATGACCGTAAATCCGTTAAGGCGATGATTGGGGTAGAGAAGATGCCTTTTTTGTTTGGAGAGAATCCCGTTACGGTAGGGTTTGGGCACCATCTCTATAGTGGTCAGCAGGGGTCTGGTGGGCTTATTTTTGTTCACTGGGTAAAGAGTTGCCAAGTGCCTATGGAGTTTGGCGGCAATGAGGAGGCACATCGCCTGATTCAGGGGGCGCGTTGGGAGTATTTTGAGGGGATACACACCTACTACCTCAACCCGCGCTACCGCACACGCCCCGAAGATTCGTCGGTGACGAAACTTGCAAAGCGGGTCTTCTGTAAGGCGGCAACCCGTGCGACTCTACACAAACGCCTTTCTCAAATTACGAGCAGTGCACCTAGTGGGTTAGAGATTAAGGAAGAGCAGGAGTACACAGAAGACCTTTTGCCCCAAACCTCTCCTTTCACAGTGCGGTTTGCTCCGCCCATAGACTACTTAAAATGGCGTTACAATACCAACCTCTCTTTTGTGAAGTATCGCCTGTTCCGCCTTCTGCTTTCTGAGGAGACGATAGGTTACGTAGTGATTAACGACCACCCTCTACGCCGCGTAGTGGCACATTGCGACGCTACCGACCCCATCGCACTAGCACATGGTGTGCTGTTGTGCTTGGCGGAGGTCGGAAAGCAGGACACAAACCGCCGTGAAGTGATTCTCGCCTCTAGTTTCCCTGCAATGCAGGAGGTGTATACTCGTTTCGGATTCGTAACCCACCCCAACCTAGACCGTAAGTTTGCGCTGGGGCTTCAACGGTACAAAGCAGAGGTTCCGCGTGATACCGCGCAGTGGTTGGTAAATTATGACTGGGGTGATATTGTGTTGCGCCCCCCCTTTTTAGATGAGAGTGAGGCAACTTCTTGATTCGACTTCTCCTAATTTCGCGATCTCTCGGACCTGGAGGCGCAGAGGCGCAACTAGCAGAACTTGTCAAGCACATTGATAAGTCACGTTTTGAGGTAACGGTAGTTACTTACTACTCTGGGGGTAGGCACTTCGAGCGGGTGCAAGCCCTACCCAATGTTCGCCTCGTCTCTATGGATAAGAAGGGGAGATGGGATTTACTCGGCTTTTTCTTGCGCCTTCGGAAAGTGTTTCGCGAAACTCGCCCTCAGATTGTGTGTGCCTATAGCGGCGCAAATGAGATGGCTTTCCTTTATGGCAAACTGTTTCGTGCCAAAACCGTCCTCTCTATTCGGAGTTCCTTTATGAACCCCGATAAGTACGACTGGCTACACAACCTCTTTCAGAAGATGGGACGCTATCTATCGCACCACTGCTCTCTCACTATCTCCAACTCGCAAGCAGGTAAAGAGGAGTACGCTAAAGTAGGTTACTGCGCCGACAAAATCATCGTTATACGTAACGGTTTCGACTCCAATCTCTATCGTGCAGAGCGCACTTTGGGGAGCGGCTTACGTACAGAGTGGGGTGCCTCTGCTGATACCATTGTGATAGGGCAGATTGGGCGTATCGACCCGATGAAAGACCATCCCACTTTTCTTCGTGCCGCCGCTGTACTTGCCAAAGAGCGAGAGAACGTGCGCTTCGTGTGTGTGGGTGGAAGAGGCGAGGAGTCGTATCGTGCTGAATTAGAGGCACTGGCAAACGAATTAGGTTTACAAAACCGCCTTGTGTGGGCAGGGGTACAGACCAATATGCCCGCAGTATACAACGCTTTTGATATTAGTACCACCACCTCTGCCTTTGGAGAGGGTGTTCCCAATGCGCTAGGGGAGGCGATGTGTTGCGAAGTTCCTACCGTAACAACGGATGTAGGCGATGCCGCCTATCTGCGTGGTGATGAAAAGTGGGTGGTTCCTATTGCCGATGTAGAGGGTATTGTAGCAAAGTGGCGTACTCTGCTGGCAATGACACCTCAAGAGCGAGAAGAGATAGGAAAAGCCTCTCGCCAACGTATTTTGGCAGAGTTCACCCCAGAGCAACTTACTCAAAAAACAGAGAAGGTATATGTAGAACTTGTATCGGGTAAGTAAACGTAGAAAATGATAAAAGGACGAAATCCATGAAATCGGTACGTTACCTCGTTCGTTTCGACGATATATGTCCGAGCATGAACTGGAAAGTATGGGAGAGCATAGAGCAGATACTCCTCGAGAACCACATCAAGCCGATACTAGCAGTGGTTCCCGATAATCAAGACCCCGCTCTCAATATCGACCCTCCGCATAGTGACTTCTGGGCTCGGGTTCGGGAGTGGCAAGAGTGGGGCTGGACAATCGCGCTACACGGCTATCAGCACCTCTCCGTGCTTAACGAAGGGGGCATACTTAACCTAAACAGCAAAAGTGAGTTCGCAGGGCTTGGTGAGCAGGAGCAGAGGGAGAAACTACAGAGTGCTATGGCGATATTCAGAGCGAATAACGTCGAAACCCATGTGTGGCTTGCCCCCTTCCACTCTTTTGATAGCACAACAGTCAAACTACTTCCCGAAATTGGGATAGATACCATTAGTGACGGGTTGTCGTTAAACCCCTATCAGGAAGAGGACGGCATACTCTGGATTCCGCAACAGATGTGGAAGTTTCGTAAAATGCCTTTTGGCGGAGTTTGGACAATCAATAATCATCATAACGATTGGAATGAGACAAACCTTGCGATATTTAGTGCATTTGCCCAGACACACAAAAACGCTTTTACTTCGCTTACAGATATAAAGCGCGAATACACTTACCGCCGCCGTAGCATTGCCGATAACCTCTGTTGGGGAGTAGTGAAAGGTAAGTTGTGGGTCTCTAGTCGGGCGAGCCGCTAGGAACTATTCTACTTGGCTTCACCACGCAGGTCGTAGCAGAGAAGGCGGGTAGAGGTGTTGTCTGCGCCCTTGCTGTTCTGTACCACGTAAAGAAGCCCCTTACTTAGCGCGGGCATACTCCACGTTTCGGCGGCGATAAACAGTGAGGTACGGCTTAGTTCGGTATACGCCTTTGGGTTTAGGTCTACCCATGCCAGCTGTCCGTAGTTCCCCAAGATAAGGCAACGCCCTCCCACCAACAGAAACGACGCAAGACCGGGAGAGAGGGAGAGTTTACGCTCACCTTCCGCGGTTTTCAGGGTCTCCTCCCACTCTGGTTCGATGCGCCACATCTCTTTCCCTGTCTTCAGTTCGATACAGACAAAGGGCGCGTTTCGGGGCCCATGCCCGTCTATGCCGTACAGGTAGCCGTCTTTGTGAATGGCGGTCATAAAGTGGGTGTTTAGTACGCGGTTGCTCCACACCTCTTTGGCGGTTCCATCGGGGAGAATATCGAGGAGAACCCCGCCGGGTCCGTAACACTCCGATATGTAGACCTGATTCCCGACTACTATGGGAGAGGAGGCGTTTACCGACTCGTAGCGTCTTGCTCTCCACGAATGGCGAAAATCTATTTTGCCGTTGGTGGGGTCGATGCAGAGTAGCCCGCCGGAGGTTGGTTGGCTCTCACCCCCTGCGAACACAAAGACGCGCCGTTTGCCCTGTACCGTCGCGGGAATAGGGGAGGCGTAACTTGCCCCCCATTCGTCCCCTGCACCCCAAAGCATTTTGCCCGTCCGTTTGTGAAACCCCGCAACACAGACCTTCTCTGCCCCCACATTGACGATAAGTACATCCCCTTCCAAGAGCGGGGTTGCTCCCACCCCAAAAAAGTTCTGCTTGAGCGCAAACTCTTTGACTATATCGCGCTTCCAGAGTATCTGCCCCGTTGTCAGTTTGAGGCAGTGTAGTTTCCCCTCTGCACCCAGTGTGTAGACGTAGTCCCCATCGCTTACCGGCTGACAACGAGGTCCTCCGCTAAATCCGTAACGGTCTTCGTAGGTGGTAGGGTAGGTCGTTTTCCAGTAGCGTTTGCCCGTCTCTGCTTGTAGGCACTCTATCACCTCGTTACTGCCTTCACGGTGGAACAGCACGACGCGCTCTCCGATAACGGCGGGGGTAGCATAGCCTTCCCCTTTTACCACCTCCCACACAAGGGTAGGCTTTCCTTTACTTACATCGGTAAGAAGCGGGGCTTCAGGAGAAACCGCGTTGTGGGAGGAACCCAAGAAGTCCCGCCAATCCGTTACCACCGCGGTTTTTGCCAGCGGTTTGGGAGCACGGTAGAACTTGAGTCCGGGTTGGGCAGTGGCAGGTGGCAAAGGAACCTCTGTCAGTGTTTGGACTTTGGGGGGCGCGGGGTCGGTAACATTTTGGGCAGTTGCAGGTGCTAGGGCACAAGCCCCTAGGTAGATAGATAGGGTGAAAGGTATGAGAGAGCGGTGCATCGCCTAGTCTCCAATCTTTAGCACACTTAGGAACGCCTCTTGCGGAATCTCGATACTGCCAACCTGCTTCATGCGCTTTTTACCCTCTTTCTGCTTCTCTAGCAGTTTGCGCTTTCGGGTAATGTCGCCACCATAACACTTCGCAGTTACGTTTTTACGGAAGGGCTTAATACTCTCTGCCGCAACCACTTTGCCCCCAATCGCCGCCTGAATACGTACTTCGTACTGCTGGCGGGGAACCACCTCTTTTAGTTTGTCTACCAGTTGCCGTCCACGCCCTGCCGCTTTGTCGCGGTGGGTAATAAACGAGAGCGCATCCACCACTTCACCATTTATCAGCACGTCTATTTTGACCAGTTTCGACTCTTTGTAGTCTCCTAGTTCGTAATCGAAGGAGGCGTACCCTTTGGTGCGTGACTTCAACTGGTCGAAGAAGTCGAGCAGAATCTCGGAGAGTGGAATATCGTAGGTAAGCATCATGCGGTCTGTGGCGGGGGGTTCCATCTTGGTCATCATGCCTCTGCGTTCCCGTGCCAGTTCCATAATTGCCCCCGCGTAGAGGGTGGGCAGGAAGATGGTCGCGGTAATATACGGCTCTTCCATGCTAAGAATATGCTGTGTGGTGGGCAGGTCGGCGGGGTTGTCTACCTCGATAAGTGTATTATCGGTTTTGGTTACTTTGTAGATAACGGAGGGGGAGGTCGCGATAAGTGAGATGTCGAACTCGCGCTCCAAACGCTCTTGTACAATCTCCATGTGCAGTAGCCCCAAGAACCCGCAACGGAAACCGTGCCCCAGTGCGGCAGAGGTCTCTGGTTCAAAGGAGAGTGCAGAGTCGTTGAGTTGGAGTTTGAGGAGAGCCTCTTTCAGTTCGGCGTAGTCCCCAGCCCCTTCTAAGGGATAGAGACCGCAGAATACCATCGGTTTGGCGGTACGGTAGCCGGGCAGAGGTTGGGTGGCGCGGTTGGTGGAGTCGGTAATAGTGTCGCCTACCTGAGCGTCTCCAATCGTCTTGATGCTCGCCGCTAAGTAGCCCACTTCGCCGGTGGCTATCTCTTTTCCTACTCGACGGTGCGGGGCAAAGGTTCCTACTTCGGTAACTTCCACCTCTTTCCCCGTCGCCATAAAGCGGATTTTGCTACCCACACGAATACTGCCGTCTACTACGCGCACATAGCAGACCACGCCCAAGTAGTTATCGAATTTGCTATCGAAGATAAGGGCGCGAAGAGGGGCATTGGGGTCGCCAGTGGGATGGGGTATCCGCTC
>OMJJ01000247.1 GCA_900299305.1 bacterium
ACGGCGGTACTGCGTAGGAAATCACGGCGAGAGAGGTTTTCGAGTTTAGGATTCATATTAGGACTCCTTTGTTATTTACCAGAAGTAACACGCGCAAACAAATCCGAAAGCGAAGCGCGGTCTGCTACAGAGCGGAGGGCGTTCAACTCCTCTGCGTCGATGCGTTCGTTACAGATTTCGAGGGCGCGGTTAAAGTTTCGCACGCTACGCGCAACGGAGGCGGACTGCTGGTCGGCGGTATCCGTGTTTAGGGGTTGGCAGTCGATACCCACGATATTACTATAGCCTATCTCTTTGAGGGTGTATACACTCTCGATAGCGACCCCGAAATCGTTGTCTCCAAAGGCGATGTCTTCGTCGTACTTCAAGCCCGTACCGCCGTTTAGGTGGCAGTAGAAGCATTTGCCTGCCGCCGCCGCAAGCCCTAGTTCTGCCGCGTAGCGTTTGGCTATCATGTGAGAGTGACAGGTCTCTATATTGACCCCCACAAACGGGCGATACTCTTCGGGCATAAGCGCGATAATCGCAAGAGCCTCCCCACAGTCGGCGGGAACGCCCCAGTTGACGGGTTCGTTGGGCTTGGGTTCAATGGCGATGGGCAGGGCGCGTTCGGGACCGTACTCGGCGAGCATCCACTGAACCACCTCGCTCAAACCGTCGGCGGTCATCTGATACACGTCTTTGTAGTTGACTTGTAGAGGACCTCCGAAGCCGTTACTGCTGTTCCAGTAGACGTATACTTTGGCATCGAAGACCTCAATACCAGTACGGATATAGTTTTTGGTACGGCGCACCGACTCGGCGCGGGTGTGCGCTACCGGAGAGCCGAAGTTACCGTTTGCAAATTCGGGACCCCGTTTGAAGAGGTTGGCGGTACACATAGAGACGAGCATCCCCGCGTTTCGCACGGCGGTCATAATGGAGTCCGCGTCTTCCGGTTCGGCTTCCGTGTCGTGGAACTCGACGTGAGTACAACCGACCTCTTTGAGTGCGCTAAGGGTCTGCTCTAGGCTGAGGGCGGGGCGCATTGCGGGGGCGAAGCGGCTTCCACCTGTGGCTAGGTTCCATACTCCTGCGGCAAAAGCCTCACCGAGTTGGTAGTTAGGGAAATCGGGAACCCACGCCCCCGAAGAGTTTTGCTTAAACATGATAGACCTCGTTGTTTGTAGTTTGCCTAGCGGCTATGGGGATATTTCGACACGAAACAGGCAGAATCTTGCTTGAATTGGGGCGTTTGGGAAAAGATTTCGTGTTGGGATGAGGTTATGCCCCTGTTTTGTTGCGGGGCTTTATGGTGGAGAGGGGGACAAAGTTCTTGGGTTGCACATTCCACGATTTCAGTGCGTCGCGGTAGGCAAGTGCCGTTACCTTTGCGATTTCGTCCCAAGAGTACTTCTGAGCATACTCGTTGGCTTGCCTCCCAAGTTCAGCGCGTAGGTCTGGACGCTCGATGAGGGGTATCAGTTTTGTAAACAGGTCGTCCTTGTCTCCTGCACGGAAAATCTCCATACAGGCGTGCCGCTCTTGTATCTCCCAAAAACAGGCGAGGTCGGAACTCACAATGGGCATTCCGTAACTCAGCGGAACCATCACCGAATAAGACCCCGTGGCTTGGAGATGAGGAACCAGCACTAAGTCTGTACCTGCCATCGCCTCCGCTATCTCATCATCCGAGAGGTAGCCCGTAAACACCACGCGGTTAGCAAGCCCCGCTTTCTCTACGCGCTCTTTGAGTTGTAGCAGGTACGGCTCCATATCAGGGGTACGCGCTCCACCCGCAACCACAAAAACGGTATCGGGGGGCAGAGAAGGGAGAATATCCAGCGTCATCTCGTACCCCTTACTTGCCACCACGTAGCCAAACAGAGTTAGCACCCGTTTGCCCTGCAATCCGTACTTTTCGCGGAAAGCCCTACCTTCGGAGGGGGCAGGAACCGTTTTGGGAACCCCCGCGGGGATTACGGCGACGTTGTGCGGGTCTGCACCTCTTGCCACCAGTTCACGCCCCGCCTCTGTAGTATGGACGATAGTGTAGGCACTGGCAAAAGGAGCGATGTCCACACTATCGCGATAGCCTTTGCGGAGGGTGAGTACCTTTTTTGCGAGCCAGATATGGGGGCGGCGTTCCGTTTTCAGGCGGAGCATCTGCGCGAGGGAATAAGTGGTGTGCGCGGTAACGACAACAGGCTTTTTGATAAGGTAACGAAACGTCCAGTAAGCGGAGTGACCGGGCAGTATCCCTCCCCAAAAGCTGTGTTCATGCTGAATATGTACGATGTCCACATCCTCTGCATTCAGGATACGGGCTTGTGCCTCGTAGTGTTCCAAAGACTGATGCCCTACGGTGATAGGGACGACCTCTATCTCCATGCGGGGTAGGCGGCGCAGAGCCTCTACCAACTCGACAGAGTAGGCGGCGATTCCACACTTCTCTCCAACAGTTGTCACCATCGCTATCTTCATCGTATCAGTTTGAGACCTCGTAGCACCCGTTTTACACGCACTCCCAAATAGATTATCTGATATTTCGCCAGCCCCATGAGTATCACCCCGCGTATGGCAAGCCGTTGGAGCGGGGTTCCCGTCTTCTGGTAGTAGGTGAGTGCGCTTTTGAAGAGCCGGGCGGTCATGGCGTGGCTGACCTGCCTTACGCTCCCCATCCAGTGATGCACCACCCGCGAATCGGCAACATAGAACACTTTGTACCCCGCTTGCCGTATCCGCCAGCACCACTCGACCTCTTCATAGTACATATAGAAGTCTTCGCTCAACATCCCTACTTTGTCCATCACGTGCTTGGGAACCATCATACACGCACCAGAGACTTGGTCTACCTCCGCCAAAACATCGAAATCTTCTCTACCATACTCATATTTGCGGTCAAAGTTCGCCCGATTCCAGTTTGCAATACCAGAATGCCCTAAAAACTCGCGCCAAGGGGTAGGAAAGCGTCTGCCGTTGTGTTGTAGAGAGCCGTCGGAGTTCAGGAGTTTCGGTCCCACAGCGCCCACGTCGGGGTGTTCGCGCAGAAAGGTGACGAGGGTAGTTAGTGAGCGGAGTTCGGTCTCGGTGTCGGGGTTGAGGATAACGACGATTTCACCCTGCGCGATTCGGAGTGCCTGATTGTTGGCTTTCGTGAATCCCGCGTTGTCTTTGTTGGCGATACAGATAACGTCGGGAAACTCTTGGCGCACCATCCCGATACTGTCGTCGGGCGAGTTGTTATCGACCACAAATATCTCGGTGGTCAGCCCCTCTGTGCCTTGCGGCAGAGAGTTCAGGCAGTCGCGGAGCATATCGCGGGTGTTGTAACTTACAATAACGATGGATAGGTCGGGGCGCATTTTACCTCGTGCGTTCCTTAACAGGAAGGGTGTCTTTCGGATTGAAGTTCGCTATGTACATATTAAGTTATGGTTGCCAGCCTATCTATATCCAGCAACATTTGGTGCCAATCCAATATATTCTTTCCTTGACCTGAAAGTCGTTCACAAGCGTTCTCAATACGGCGAAATAAATCTTCCTTATCCCTAACATCAAGTACCCTAGCAAACTTGTTGAAGTAACTTACAGATTTGGTGCGTTGAAATAGAGGTACTGATGGAGGAGCGTAAGAGAACCAATGTCCGCTGAAATCAAGATGGCACCAAGGCACAGACTGATTTCGGGTCTCACGAATAAAATCACGAATGTATAGGGCATAATCTGCGTTTACTAAGTCAACCCAAGAGACCTTATTAGTTCTGACCCGCTCATTAAGTCGTGATTTTACAGATTTATACTGACCACTAGGTGCTTGCTCCATATAAGGCATCATAGGGCGAAATACAGAATAGGTACGGTATTTATCATTATTTTCATCTTCTGAGTTTGAGTAAGATGGGGTTAAAAAGACTAAAACAGCCTCGAACTGCTCGTTCCTAATAAGTATCGCAAGAGTGTAGAGAAACAGTTCTCCTAATAAAAAGTGGTAGTTATCAGAGAATGGACGTTTGAATAAGAGAGTGCATCGTACAAAGAAGCGTTGTATAACCTCGTATATTTTTACATCGTCAGCGTATTTACTTACAAAACTGACACAATCTATATACTCATCCCGGTACGGTAAAAATACCTCAATACTATCTTTTATCTTTGCTTCAACTGCCTGATCTGAGGCAAGTGGAGAATCAAAAATGATTTCCATACCCGCTAATATCTGTTCAAGCACTTCCAAGTAATCTTCTAACAGCCCTGCAACATAAGCATAGGTTGTGCCTCTATGTATTGCGGCTTTGAGCGTATCGAGTTTATAGGTGGTGGAGAGTTGCGTACCTGCGGCTTCCATCAGGTACGAAGGTCGATTTCCTAGTTTGGGCTTTACAAGTAGGGGTTTACCAATAATTTCACGTACAAGGTCTTCGTATTTCTCGAAGTATTTGAGTGGGTCTGAAAAATCTATAAAGATTCGGTTTTTCAGATAGACAGGTAAGCACGAAGAGCCTTCTGCGTCGTTTTCGATAACGACGGGAATAAATTTGTTTTGGCTTACACTATTATAGACTGCGGGATTAATGATTTGGGTTTCAGTACCCACACCTCCTTTGCGCTCATCAGCCTTGTTAGAATACGACATATCACAGATAATTAGTACCTTGTGGATAGATTCGTCTATAACCATCTGTTCCATAAAATGGAATTTATCTTGTCCGGGCTTCAAATCCCAACGGTCAAGAACTACTTCGGCAATACCATCATTCATAAGGCGTTTCGCTAAATCCAGCACCCATGCGACGTGTTCACTATTAGACCAACTGTAGGAAATAAAAACCTTTGGTACAACCGATGTATCCACAGGTGTTTGGCTAATCTCAACATCAAGGTTTGTGGGAACAGTATCACTCATGCTAATACCTCAAAGGGAGGAAATACGATTTATGGATTTGTCGTAAGTCGTGTCAAAGTAGAGGGCGGACCGGCTATAACAATGCCATCCGACACGAAATCTTGCCAATCTAACGGGTCGTAGGTGTAGACACGGCAGATACCGTTTTGCAAAGCAGTGGCGGCATGGCGTGCATCGTGAATACGCCGAGCCGTGAGCCTGTGTTTCGCGGCTAACTCAAGGTGAATTAGTCCTGCTTCCAGCCCATCGGAGAGAATAACGATTGAGGAGGGGAGTTCGATGACCCGTGCAATAGCCTCATACGCCTCTTGTGGAGAATGCCTTCTAATCGCTTGTACCCATGTTAACGCGGCATAGACTTCACTCAACACTCCGACACTCGTACAAGCAAGAATATCCCCTCTGCGTGCCGCCTCTACAATAGGATAAGCCTCGGACTCTCGTGGGTCTCCGAGCATAATAGATCCAATAAAAAGTCCCGCATCCAGAAATATCATATCACTCTTGGCTGTATATAGCATCTTTCCACCCGTCGGGAATATAACCTTCAAGACGAATCATGGGTTTTAGCTTGGGGGCAGGAGTAATATCTATCTCATGTCCTTTTGTTAGCACAACCCTTACCGGTTCTTGCGTATCGTCCACTTCCTGAAGAAGTTCCTCTATGGTGCGTGCCTTCACTTCGTCCATTGTCAATGTTTTTGGCATCTTGTTTCCTCCCGCTTCCAGTTCTATTTTACCCCTACCAAAACCTTCCATGTACTTTGGGTTTGTGCTAAGGTCTGAGGGTAATCCCTCCACAAAGCCTATCTCTGCAATAACCTCTGCGGCAGATTTAACTCCAAAGGTATTTTCTTTTTGTACTGTTTCCGCATCCATTTGTACCATACTCCATTGCTAAGGGGGACGTTACTTCAAGCCCAAGCACTTCCGCAGATACCTCCCGGTATGGCTTTTCTTCACTTCGGCGACCTGTTCGGGGGTTCCCTCTGCAATTACGATGCCGCCGCCTTCGCCGCCTTCGGGGCCCATGTCGATAAGCCAGTCGGCGGTCTTTATCACATCGAGGTTGTGTTCTATCACCAGCACCGAGTTCCCCGAAGAGACCAGACGGCTGAGAACCCCTATCAGTTTCTCTACATCGGCAAAGTGTAGCCCCGTAGTAGGCTCGTCCAGAATGTACAGAGTGCGCCCTGTAGGGCGTTTCGCGAGTTCGGAGGCGAGTTTGACCCGTTGCGCCTCACCGCCGGAGAGCGTGGTGGCGGGTTGCCCTAGTCGGATATAGCCCAGCCCCACATCGAAGAGGGTACGAAACTTGCGGGCAATAGGCGGTATCGCGTCGAAGAACTCTACTGCCTCCGAAACGGTCATATCGAGTACGTCGGAGATAGATTTATTCTTGTATTTTACCTCTAGCGTCTCCCTATTGTAACGTTTTCCCTTACACACTTCGCACGGCACATAGACATCGGGCAGGAAGTGCATCTCAATTTTCAAGATACCGTCCCCTTTACACGCTTCGCACCGCCCCCCTTTTACGTTAAAGGAGAAGCGTCCCTGTTCGTAGCCGCGTATCTTTGCGTCTTGGGTCTTGGCGAACAGGTCGCGAATCAGGTCGAAGACCCCTGTGTAGGTAGCGGGATTCGAGCGCGGGGTGCGCCCGATAGGCGACTGGTCTATGTCGATAAGTTTGTCTATCTGCTCCATACCCCGTATCTCCTCGTGCGCCCCCCAAATCGCGTGGGAGTGGTAGATATGTTGCATGAGGCGCGGAAACAGCGTCTCTTGAATGAGGGTAGACTTACCAGAGCCAGAGACCCCCGTCACGGCAACAAACAGCCCTAGCGGAATCTTGACGGTTACGTTTTTCAGGTTGTTCTCTTTCGCCCCGACTATCTCCAAACACTTTTCGGTAGGTACGCGCCGACTTTCAGGAACGGGTATGGTTCGCGCCCCGCTCAAGAACTGCCCGGTGATACTGTTGGGGTTTGCCTTTACCTGCGCGGGAGTGCCTTCTGCCACCACATACCCCCCGTGTTCTCCTGCTCCGGGTCCAATGTCGATAAGCCAGTCGGCGGTCTCCATCGTCTCCTCGTCATGCTCCACGACTAGGATAGTGTTTCCGAGTTCGCGCAGATGTTCGAGGGTACGAATCAGTTTGGTGTTGTCGCGTTGGTGTAGCCCAATACTCGGCTCGTCCAGAATATAGAGAACCCCCATTAAGCCGGAGCCTATCTGCGTGGCAAGCCGAATACGCTGTGCCTCCCCTCCTGCAAGCGTTGCGGCGGCGCGGTCTAGGGTGAGGTAGTTTAGCCCGACATCTATCAGGAAGCCCACACGGGTCTTAATCTCTTTGAGTATCTGACGCGCTATCATCATTTCGCGTTCGGTGAGGCTGAGGTTTGCGAAGAACTTTGCCACCCGTTCCAACGAGATAGCGCACAAGTCCGAGATATTGGTTCCCCCGATTGTCACCGAAAGAGCCTCTATTTTTAGGCGCTTGCCTTTGCAAGCGGGGCAGGGTGTTTGCGTCATAAACTGCCCTAGCTCCTCTTTGATGTAGTCGCTAGAGGTCTCCTGCATACGGCGTTCCAGCATGGGGATACACCCTCCGAAATCGGTTTCAAAGCGGCGGACGCGCCCGTGCTTGTTACGAAACTCGATGGTGATGTTGCCCTCAATGCCGTACATCAACTTTTGGTACTGGATAGGCGTTAGGTCTTTGATGGGCGTGTTCATGGTGAAGCCGAGCAGTTTCGATGCCGCCTCGAAAAGGGCGCGAGTCCACTCGTGCATCGTCTCTTTACCGGATTTTGCTACGAAGGGGCGTAGCGCACCACCCTGTATGCTCAGGTTTTTGTCGGGCGCAATCAGAATCTCGGAGAACTTCGATTGACTCCCCAACCCATGACACTCACTACAAGCCCCATAAGGAGAGTTGAACGAGAACAGGCGCGGCTCTATCTCCTCAAAGTTGAAATCGCCGTCGGTAGTCGTAAAGTTTTCGTTAAAGAGAATCTCCTGCTCGGCTTGCGTACCGCTCGCCATAATGTGAGCAATCGCCAACCCCTTACCGCGCTTGAGAGCCTGTTCCAGCGAATCCGTAACTCGTGACAGTAGCCCTTCTTTTATTACTAGACGGTCAACTACAATCTCAATGGTGTGTTGTTTGTAGCGTTCTAGGGTGGGTATCGCCTCGCTCAAGTCTACAATTTCGCCGTCTACTCGCGCCCTTACAAAACCCTCTTTTAGTATCTCTTCCAACTCTTTGCGGTACTCGCCTTTGCGTCCGCGCACAATGGGGGCGAGTATCTGAATACGGCTTCCCTCTGGCAACCGTAATATACGGTCTACCATCTCTTCAATGGTCTGCTTGATGAGGGGTTCGCCTGTTTTGGGGTCGTGGGGGATACCGATACGGGCGTAGAGGAGGCGCAGATAGTCATAGATTTCGGTGACGGTGGCGACGGTAGAACGTGGGTTCCTACTGGTAGATTTCTGGTCGATGGCGACGGCAGGGCTAAGACCGTCTATCTGGTCTACATCGGGCTTGTCGTGCTGACCCAAAAACTGCCGTGCATACGAAGAGAGGCTCTCTACATAGCGGCGTTGCCCTTCCGCATAGAGGGTATCGAATGCAAGCGACGACTTACCGGAACCGCTCAAACCGGTGATTACCACCAGCTTGTCGCGAGGTATCTCGATATTGATGTTTTTGAGGTTGTTCTGACGTGCGCCGCGCACCCGAATCACGTTACGATTGGGGGTAGGTTCCTCTTGAGTGCGTGCCGCAATCTGACTAAGCCTCTGCTCTTCAAGGACTGCCTCTTGCTCCTGCTCTATCTTTGCTAACGCCATCTTTTTGTTCGCCTCTCTTCTCCAAATTACCAGCGGGGGTAAGGGGTTTTAGGGGGTGGATTATAGAGGGATTCTAGCACTTAGGTAGGTTTCAGAAATAGTAGACACGGTAAAAAAACGTAGAAAATTGGTAACACTATTTTAGAGGAGAGAGAGCTAATCAGAATAGCTACGGCGTAAGGTGAGAGTCCTTGCCTCCGCGTGTCGCCGCCCTCCGTTAAGCCTACCGTAACTCCCGCAGAGCCAATTCCAGAATGCTGAGATAGTGTTCTCTCCACTCCCTATCATTTTCTTCTAAAGAGGTCTCTAGGATAAGATGGCGCAAGCCCCGAAGAAGTAGTAAGGGGGAAAACTCACGGCGCGATATGTTTTGCGAGTAGAGATAGCGTTCTACAAGCCCCGCTTTTACACCTGTTCCCCACCCATAATCGTCTTGCCCCCATAACAGAAACTTCACAAAGCCGATATGTGGGTTCTCGAAGCAAGCCCCTTCAAAGTCCACAAACCCGCTCACTCTTTGCCCATCCGTAAGGAAGTTGATGGGGTTGTAGTCGCCATTAGTAAAGACCAGAGGCGTATCTAGGTGGGGAAGCACCTCTCTCAAAGCCTCTACCACCTTTTGAACGGTCTCAACCTCTGCCCATGCCCCTAACTGTTCTAC
>OMJJ01000248.1 GCA_900299305.1 bacterium
CGCAATGCCGTTGGTAAAGCCAATCGTAACGGGGCGCGGTATAAATTTTACAGCCGTACCTAAGCCCGTTACCGCCATACCCACGAGCATCACCCCTGCCATAAGCGTAACCATATACAACCCAGACAACCCGAACTTATTGATAATCCCCGCGACAATCACCACAAACGCGCCTGTAGGACCTCCTATCTGTACGCGAGAGCCTCCTAGCGCAGAGATAAGGAAACCTGCAACGACTGCCGTGTAGATACCTGCTTGCGGAGTAACTCCGCTTGCAATTCCAAACGCCATTGCCAAAGGAAGCGCGACCAGCCCTACCGTTACCCCAGCAATCGCATCCGACACAAAATCTTGCCGAGTATAGGTTCGCAAGCACGTGAGGAGTTTGGGGCGCAGTCCATCACCACTCTCTTTGGAGGATACAGAGAGACCCATTACCTTTTATCCCCTTCCACAACGGGTACCTGTTGCGACATCTCATTTAGCATGGTAAGCGATTCGGTCAGGTGGGCATGAAAGTACTGGCGCATAATCTCCAGAACCTCTAAAAGTAGAGGGTGACGCACCGAGTAGAACACCTGATTCCCCTCCTTGCGATACGAGACAACCTGCTTTGTTCTCAACACGGCTAGGTGCTGAGAAGCGTTTGCTTGCTCTAGCCCCAACCTCTCTACAATCGCTCCCGCAGACACTTCTCCCTCCCTCAACAACTCCACAATCGCGATGCGCGTGGGGTGGGCAAGTGCCTGAAATATCTCCGCTTTGAACTGTCTTAGGGCATCTGGCATAGCAACCTCTTCATTAAAAGTAAGTTACTTTATAGTACCATATTTTCGTATATTCTATAAATCGAATATACGAAAGAGATGTTTCGCAAAACATGAGAAGGAATCCGAAACAAAAAGAAAGCAATATACACTCATAACGCGAGACCAAACAGCGTAACCCACAAAGGAGCCGCCCTCTTCTCCCCATGAGTATTTTGCAACCTAGCCACGAAATCGAAGCCCCCGCGCAAAATCTTCCCAAAACCAAGCGGCAAAAGGTAACACTTCGCTCTGTTGTTTTGGGCATGGGGCTTGCTCCATTTATTGCGTGGTGGAACATGAACGTAGAGACCATCCGTTACGCGGGTCAGCCGACCACTATCTCGCTCTACCTACACGTTCTGTTTATTCTGCTCTGCTTCATTACTCTGAATGGGGTTATCGGGCGGATTGTACCCAAGTGGCGGTTTACCCCCGCCGAACTGCTTACCACCTACTTCTTTGTGCTTATGGCGGCAGTTATGGCTTCGCACGACATGGTAGAGGTACTCGTCCCCATCCTCTCCTATCCCTTCCGATTTGGCAACGCCGCAAACCAGTGGAACACCAACATTACCCCCTACCTCCCGACATGGCTTACTATTCGTGACCCCTCTGCTCTCGAAAAGTACTATATCGGTAACGCAAGCCTGTGGAACGCGCAAGACCTTGCTATCTGGATAAAACCGGTACTCATCTGGACAGGCTTCTTTACGGTGATTGCCTTTGGGTGTGCCTGCCTAAATGTGCTGTTTCGTAAGCAGTGGACAGACAGAGAGCGACTCTCCTACCCACTGGCGCAACTGCCTTTGGAGTTGGTACAGCCGCGGGTTCCGCTCTTCTCAAATCGGCAGTTCTGGCTTGCGTTCGCCATTACCGCCATTATCGACACATGGTTTGGGCTACACACCCTCTTCCCTAGTATCCCCGAACCCTACACTCGCTTCCAAAACCTACAACCTCTTATCACAAATCCACCTTGGAATGCGGTGGGGTGGCTTCCGCTTGGCTTCTTCCCTTGGATTGTGGGGGTGGGGATGTTGTTGCCGCTGGACTTCCTGTTCTCTTGCTGGTTCTTCTTTATCATATGGAAACTACAGCCCATTACCGCACAGGCTTACGGCTATACCGATATTCCACGGTTCCCGTTTATCTATGAGCAGTCGTTTGGGGCGTACCTCGCTATCTCCTGTTTTACTATCTACACCGCTCGGAAAGCCCTTCTGCAAGCCATACGGTCTGTTTGGCACGGCTCCGATGGAACCGACAAGGACGAACCCCTCTCCTATCGCTTTGCGGTACTCGGATTTTTGGGAAGTTTTCTTGCGCTCACGCTGTTTTTTAGGGCAGCAGGAATGAGTCTCTGGGTGATTGCAGTAGTTTTGCTGTTCTACTTCATGGCGATACTCTCGATTACGCGCCTCCGTGCAGAACTCGGAACCCCCGCGCACGACCTCGGCTCTATGGGTCCCATGCGCCTAATGCCCATGCTTTTCGGGATGCAGAACCTAAGCCGTACCGACCTCGCCATGTTCGCCCCGATGCACGGCTTCAACCGTAACTACCGCGCCCACCCCATGCCTGCCCACATCGAGGGGCTTCGCGCCGCCGAAAAGACGGGCTTGAGCATGAAAGCGATGTTCTGGATACTGCTACTAGGGGCGGCATGGGGAACGTTTAGCGGCTTCCTAACTAACGTTCATCTACACTATGTATGGGGGGCGACCTCAAAAGTAGACCCGCCGTATGTGAGTACGATTTTTGGGCGTGAACCCTACGACCATATCACCACGCTAATTACCACGGGGGTTCCTCCCACACAGAACCGTCTGGCAGTCCTTGCGGTGTTCGTGGGCTTTGTCGTAACTATCATTCTTAGCGGGTGTCGCTTGCACTTTGTCAACTTTATGCTACACCCCGTGGGGTACGCGGTCTCTAGTAACTGGAGCATGAACCTACTATGGTTTTCGCTGATGATTGCTTGGCTCTGCAAGGTTATCATCTTCAAGTTCGGGGGACTAAAAGGCTACTACCGCGCTCTGCCCTTCTTCCTGGGCTTGATACTAGGCGAGTGTACCATCGGCAGTATTTGGATGCTTATTAGCATCTTCACAGGCACAAAAACCTTTATTGTCTGGCCCTACGGGTAGGCGGGCAGGAAGAACTGCCCATGTTGTCGAAGTTAGACAGCGTAACGTCTTCATCTCTATCAAAGGAGTACCCAAATGGCTTTGAAAATCTCCATGATTGGCGCGGGTTCGATAGGCTTTACCCGCCGCCTCATGGCGGACTTGCTGACTGTCCCCGAATTTGCCGATACCACCTTCGCTTTTACCGACCTCTCTCAGCACAACCTCGATATGGTGACTCAACTTGCCAAGCGAGACATAGAAGCGAACGGGCTTCCTGCACAGGTAGAGGCTTCCACGGACAGAAGGCGTACCATCGCCGACTCCGACTACGTTATCTGCATGATACGGCAGGGCGGATTGGATGCGTTTGCTACCGACATCGACATTCCCCTCAAGTACGGCGTTGACCAGTGTGTGGGCGATACCATCTGTGCGGGCGGCATTATGTATGCACAGCGCGGTATCCCTGCCCTGCTCGGCTTCTGCAAAGACATTCGCGAGGTAGCAAAGCCAAATGCCCTCTTCCTAAACTACTCCAACCCTATGGCGATGCTCACTTGGGCGTGCAACAAGTACGGAGGAGTGAACACTATCGGGCTATGTCATGGAGTGCAGGGAGCGCAGTGGCAAATTGCCTCCTGTGTGGAGCATTGGGCGAAGGGTGAGGGCTTGATTACGCCCGACGAAAAGGTGCACCGCAAAGACATCGACTTCGTATTCGCGGGTATCAACCACCAAACATGGTGTACCAAAGCGGTTTGGCGGGGCATCGACCTCATTCCGCGTCTGCTAGAGCTGTTCCGCGCCCACCCTCAGTATCCCACCACCGAAAAAGTTCGTATCGACGCACTAGATAGGTTTGGGTACTACAGCACCGAATCGAACGGACACCTCAGCGAATACCTACCTTGGTATCGCAAGCGCGTGGACGAAATCAACCGATGGATAGACCTCTCTAGTTGGATAAACGGCGAAACAGGGGGCTATCTGCGCGTGTGTACCGAGGGGCGCAACTGGTTCGAGACCGACTTCCCGAACTGGATGAAGCAAGAGCCTCCCAAATTCACCCCCGAAAAGCGTAGCGAAGAGCACGGCTCCTACATCATTGAGGGGTTAGAGACAGGGCGCACCTATCGGGGGCATTTCAACGTGGTAAACAACAACATTATCACAAACCTGCCCAACGGGTGTATCATCGAAGTACCCGGCTATGTAGACCGCAACGGTATCAACATTCCGGTAGTCGGCGACCTACCCCTAGCCTGTGCCGCAACCTGCTCTGCCAGTGTCCGAGTACAAGAGATGGGGGTAGAGGCGGCAGTACACGGCAACGTTACACTACTCAAGCAGGCAATGCTCCACGACCCGCTGGTAGGTGCTGTATGCGACCCCGAAGAGGTGTGGCAGATGGCAGATGAGATGTTAGTAGCGCAAGCGCAGTGGCTGCCGCAGTACGAAGACGACATACCCAAAGCCCAAGACCGTCTTGCTACCCACGAGAAAAACGGGACTCGTGTTCACCTCATAGAGACACAAGGCGCGGCGCGACTACACACCAAAACCGTAGAGGAGATGGCGGCAGAGAGAGAGAAATCCCGCGCCAACGCGCAAGCCGCCGACAAAGGTAAAATGACCGCCAACGCCTAGCCCACTCCTTCCTAAACCCCATAAAGAGATATGTCGCTCTCGAAAACATTTGCGGCGTACCTCTTTATGGGGAGGGCAGAAACATGGTAGAATAGTCTGTCTGTGTTTTCCAAAAGGGGAACTAGGGCGAGCAATTTTACGTAGGAATGGTTAGTACCAAAATTTTACAACAGTCTGTTGCGCCGTCGTTCAAACAGAAGGAGATAGTTTCATGAGCAATGCCCAAGCGGTAACTACCGCCGATTTCGAGAGTTCCGTTCTAAAGTCCGACATTCCTGTTCTGGTCGACTTTTGGGCGGTGTGGTGCGGACCTTGCCGCGCCATTGCCCCTAGCATAGATGCCATAGCAGGAGAGTACGAGGGTCGTGCCAAAGTCTACAAACTGAACGTAGATGACGAGCCTTCCATCGCCGAGAAGTACAACGTGATGTCTATTCCCACTTTGCTAGTATTCAAAGAGGGAAAAGTGGTGGAGCAGGTGGTGGGAGCCGTGCCCAAGCAGGTTATCGCCGGAAAACTCGACCAAGCCCTCTAAACGAGATAGGCTTTTGCAAGACACCCCTCTGAAACTCTGGTTTCAGAGGGGTGTCTTTTTGCTCTTTTGCGCCCAAAACTTAGGCGCGGCGTTTCGCCCCTCAGCCGGGTTTAATGGTAGGAGTTACTTCGTGGTCTTGCACAATCGGCAGGTAGGGTACACCCAAATACTCGGCTATCTGTTTCGCCAACCCGTTAAACCCCGCTCGGCTAAAACCACCCACTACTGCCCCCTGAATCCTCTCCTCCGCCCCCAGCAAATACAGGTCGGGAACGTTGGTTATCGCATACTCCTCCGTTACGTTCAGTTGGTCGTCTATAAGTAGTGGAAACGTAACGCCAAACTGCTCTGCGAAGTCTGTAGTAATCTCTTCTCCATCCTGTGAAAGCCCCCAAATCTGAAACCTTCCCGCCGAGGGTTCTGCGTAGAGAGTATGAAACCGCTGTAGATAGGGCGCAGAAAACTGGCAGGTAGGGCAGTCCGCCTCAAACAGCACCATCAACAGAAGCCCCTCCATACGAATAGGCTTACTCGTGTACGGCTTCCCCTTTGCATCCAAAAGCACAAAATCGCTCAACATATCCCCGTAGTTTTTCGGTAACGACTTAGAATCAGACATGGAATAACCTCCTACGCCCGTTGTATGAGAGGGCAAAACAACACTCCTCACAGTGATACCGCAAAAATGCCTGTTTTACTACCGCTCTATAGAGGCAACTAGGGTTATCTCCGATAATTCTCTAGCAAAAGCAAGAGTTTTAGGATTTAGGAAATAGCACAAAATGATAACCAAAGCAGACAAAATTAGGTTTGCCATTGCCACCTGCGAACTATGGTTTGTGGTGATGGAGAAAGATATGTGGACACCCAATGAACTCGTTGAAGAACTCTGGTTCCGCGTGGAACAACAACTCGAAAATGCGGAAGAAGCCGAACACCGCAACGACGAAGCCGAAGTACACTACTGTTGCGAACGTATTTTGCGCCTCCTCAACCGCATCGAGGAAGAGATGCTCCAACAAAAGTCTCCTCTTTAATATACTCAGTAATTCAGGCAGGGAATAACCCTTCTCGTGAAGAAAGAACCTTTCAGGGCGGCGCGTGTCGCCCTGAACTTTTTGTAGGAGGTTCTCGCTTCTTATGGCAGATTTCAACGGTCTCGGACTGGGACTACACAACATCTCACGGCTCTCCCGCGCCAAAACCCGCTCTATTAGTGCCGAAAACTTTACGGGCGAAAAAGGCAAAGCGGCAATGGCAACCACCGGCACAGGCGCAAACGCCGCCCGTGAACTAGGGCAGGGCTGGAAGGTCTCCCCCTCTATTCACATCCAACCCCGCCAAATCGTCACCCTCGCCGAGATAGAGGGACCCGGTGCCATTCAGCAGATATGGAACACCGTTCACCCCAACTGGTGGCGGAGCCTTATTTTGCGATTCTATTGGGATGGGGAAGAGACCCCCTCTGTAGAGACCCCTATCGGTGACTTTTTCTGTAACGGCTGGTGCCAGCGTGCGAACGTCAACTCGCTCCCTATCTGTGTAAACCCCGCGGGGGGCTTTAACTCTTACTGGGAGATGCCCTTCCGCAAGTCGGCAAAAATCACCATCGAAAACCTCACCGAAGAGGAAGTCAAGGGCTACTACTACCAAATCAACTACACCCTCACCGATGTACCCGAAGACTGTGCCTACTTCCATGCTCAGTTCCGCCGCTCCAATCCCCTTGCCTATGCTACCGAACACACCATTTTGGAGGGGATAAAGGGTCATGGGCAGTATGTGGGAACCTACCTCGCTTGGCAGGTAAATAACTGCGGCTGGTGGGGAGAGGGCGAAATCAAGTTCTTTATGGATGGCGACACCCAGTTGCCCACCATTGCCGGCACAGGAACCGAAGACTACTTCGGCGGGGCATGGAACTTTGAACAGCCGCCCGGAAGTTATGGTGTGTTCTCTACCCCTTGGTCGGGTATGCCGCAGGTGATTATGGCGGGCGCAGAGGGGATGTACCGCTCTCAACAGCGCCATGGTCTCTATCGGTGGCACATTATGGATCCGGTACGCTTTGAGGAAGACCTCAAAGTTACGATACAGGCGTTGGGTTGGCGTAGCGGCGGGCGTTACCTACCCCTGCAAGACGACATCTCCTCTACCGGCTTCTGGTATCAGTCAGAGCCACACGCCCCCTTCCCTTCCCTCCCCGACAAAAACGGGCTAGAGGTGATTTAGGTACGAAATTCGCACAAAGAGCCGCTCTTGAGATATACTATTTTAAGACTGGCTCTTTCAAACGAAGGGCATAACTTAATCGGAGAGGATACTCTTATAATAATGAACTTACGACGTAGTTGGTGGATACTAGGCGCACTTCTCCTAACATGGGCAGGGGCATCGGTACAGGCGCAAGGCGAAGAGCCTACCCACGTTCAAGATGTGGTATACGGGCATAAGTTGGGCGTTGCCCTTACTATGGACGTGTTTAAGCCCGCAAAGCCGAACGGTATCGGGGTGATATGGATGGTGAGCGGCGGTTGGGTCTCCAATCACAACAACATCGAATCGCGTGTCGCCAAAATTTTTACTTCTCATGGGCAGACCGTCTTCTGTGTGGTGCACGGTAGTAATCCCAAGTTCTTCCTGCGCGAAATTGTAGAAGATATTCACCGCTCTGTGCGCTATATTCGTACCCACGCCGCCGAGTACGGGGTAGACCCCAATCGGCTAGGTATCTCTGGTGGCAGTGCCGGGGGGCATCTCTCACTGATGATGGGGGCTTACGGCAAAGACGGCGACCCTAGTGCCAAAGACCCCGTAGACCGCGCATCTAGCAAAGTACAAGCGGTAGCCTGCTTCTTCCCTCCCACCGACTTCCTAAACTACGGTAAAGAGGGTCAGAACGCCATGCAGATTCCCACCCTCAAAGGCTACTGGAATGTCTTCGAGGTGAACGACAAGACCCCCGACGACGAAAGAATCCGCATCGCAAAGACCTTCTCGCCCATATACGGGCTAGACGAGAAGTCGCCTCCTACCCGCATCATTCACGGCGACGCAGATACCCTCGTACCTCTACAGCAGTCTCAAATCGTGATAGATAAACTCAAAAGTTTGAAAGTACCGTGTGACCTGATAGTGAAAGCGAAAGCAGGACACGGCTGGCTTGGCATTGAGAAAGATGGAGAACAACTTGCCGCGTGGTTCGATACCTACCTCGGCAAAAAGTAACCAACAAGGGTAACACCATGAAAAAACAACGAGGCTATAACCGACTGACCGAGCCGATGATTCGAGAGAATGGCTCTCTGCGTGTGGCGACCTGGGAGGAGGCTCTTCAAAAAGCCGCCGAAGGGTTTGCCAAAGCACGAGAGCAAGGACCTCAAGCCTTCGGCGTGTTCAGTTGCTCCAAAGCCTCTAACGAAATGAATTTTGCCGCGCAGAAGTTCGTTCGCCAAATCATGGGAACGAACAACATAGATAGCTGTAACCGCACTTGACACGCCCCTAGCGTCGTCGGTCTGGCGACAGCATTCGGGGCGGGAGGCGGTACGAGTTCCTATCGCGAGGTAGAGGAGACAGAGGTTATTATCCTCTGGGGGTCGAATGCACGAGAGGCGCACCCCATCTACTTCCACCACGTTCTAAAAGGGATTCGCAACGGCGCAAAACTCTATGTAGTAGATCCACGGCAAACCGTATCGGCGCAGTGGGCAGACTGCTGGCTCGGCTTAGAGGTCGGCACAGATGTCGCTCTCTCCAACACCATCGCCCGTGAAATCATTCATGCGGGGCTAGTGAATCACGCCTTCGTAGAGAACGGAACCTCCGATTTTGCCGAGTACGCGGCGAGTGTGGAGGAGTGGACACTAGAACGCGGAGAGGCAGTAACCGGCGTTCCCGCCGATAAAATCAAGGCTCTTGCCCACGGCTACGCAAACGCCAAAACCGCACAACTCTGCTGGACACTCGGCATTACCGAACACCACAACGGGGTAGATAACGTCCTCTCACTTATTAACCTCTCTCTACTCACAGGGCATATAGGACGCTGGGGTTCTGGGCTTGCCCCCTTACGTGGTCAGAACAACGTGCAGGGCGGCGGCGACATGGGAGCAATCCCAAACAAACTTCCGGGCTTTCAAGACATAGAACGAGATGCAGAGGCACGCGCACGCTTTGAGGCACACTGGGGAACTCCTATCCTCCCGAAAAAGGGCTGGCATCTTACTCAGATGTTTGAAGCGATGGAGCGTGGCGAACTCAAAACCCTCTGGGTGATAGGCGAAAACCCCGCGCAGTCGGAGGCAGACAGCATCCACGCCAAACACATCCTAGAGAGCCTCGACTTTATGGTAGTGCAAGACCTCTTCCTCACCAAAACCGCTGAAATGGCAGATGTGGTCTTCCCCTCTAGTGCCTCATGGTGCGAATCGGAAGGAACCGTCACCAACTCCGAAAGGCGCGTTCAGCGAGTACGAAAAGCACTCGACCCGCCCGGTAACGCCAAAGATGACCTCTGGATTATCTGCGCTCTCGCCAACCAGATGGGCTTCGATTGGGGCTACCCTACTGCCGAAGAGGTCTGGAACGAACTCCGTACTCTCTCACCTATGCACACCGGAATGAGCTATGCCCGACTAGAGGCACTCAACGGAATTCAGTGGCCCTGCACCTCCGAAGAAGACCCCGGTACGCCTTTCTTACATGGGCGGCTCTGGGAGACTGACCCAGAAAAACGCGGCAGCCCCGCCCCCTTCGCCATCGTAGTAGACTCTCCACCCAAAGACACTCTCTCTCAAGAGTTCCCGCTTCGCCTGACTACAGGGCGCAGACTCGACTCCTATAATACGGGGGTACAGACCGGTGCTTTCGCGTCACCGTTGCGTCATGGCGAAA
>OMJJ01000249.1 GCA_900299305.1 bacterium
ACCGACTACAACACCTCTACAGGAACAGGCACTATCACCGTAAACTAAACTTAGCCTCAAACACAACAAATTCCGCCTCTCTAGTTCCTTCAAATTGGGCTAGAGAGGCGGATTGCTTTTGGGTCTAGCGCGAAGCAATAGGGTACGGCGTATTAACCCCATGTAGCGTATGCCATATCACCCGATTAAGGGTATAGGCATCTGCTCTGTCCGGTCCACTCCAGTCCAGTGCAAGTGACTTCTTAGTCCAGTACTGCTCTAGGCGGCTCTGCTTCTCCATCGGTGGGTTCATATCGTCGAGAGCAATCTGGTTTGGGACGGCGTTATAAGGAGTAAAGTCGGGGGTATTCGTAAAGCAGTCTGTAATGGGCGGGGTAAGCGCATCGAAGCGGTTCATGGGTGCCAGCCCCAGCATCTTTTCAATAGAGCGCACCATAGAGACCGTTGTGTTCATCTCATGCGAGACGTATTTGCGCTTGGTGTAGGGGCTAAGTGCCATGTACACCGTTCTATGCCCGTCTACATGGTCGTATCCTGACTGCGAGTCGTCCTCTATCACGAAAATACAGGTGTTCTTCCATTCGGGGCTGTGCGATACCGCCTCTACTACACGTCCCAGTGCGAGGTCGTTGTCTGCTACCATGCTTTGCGGTTTGGGATAGGCAGGGTCACGTCCTTCCGTGTGGTCGCAGGGCAGCGTGAGTATCATCAGGTTGGGAACCTTGTTTTCACGGCTAAGGCGCGTATAGTCTCCAATAAACAGGTCTGCACGTTGCTGGTCGCTCTGGAACAGGGGCCAGTACACCACATGAGGGTGAAGGTAGGGGCGCAGACTCGCCACGCGGGTATTTACGGAGGTCTGAATACGGTGTTTTCCGCTTTGGCGATCTTTCCACACCTCTAGCCAACTCTTCACGGTAGGTGTGAATACCGCCAGTTCGTCGTCAGCATACTCCCCATAGTCTCGGAAGGTTTTGCCCTTTTGCAGTGCCTTCTCCCAAAGCGTTCCCGTCGAAGACATCGCCATAGCGCAGTCGCCGTCATCGGGATAGGTGCGGTAGCCTGTGTAGAAATGCTCTAGGTAGTCGTTTGCAATCGACTGCGTAGACCACGTATGCCCATCTGCACTGTTGGTTCCGCTGGTATAGGCGTTATCGAAGAGCGTAAACTGCTCTACAATGTTGTGCGCGTTGGGGGTGATATTGCGCCCTAAGTCGCACAGTTTCGCGTCACCGTTGCCTTGAGGCAAATCCCCGAAAACTTGGTCGTAGGTGCGGTTCTCTTTAATGATGTAGAGGACGTGCTGTATCGCCCCCTTGTAGACCTCAAGGTCAGGGTTAAGTGCTTGTCTGTCGCGTTCCCAGTGGTTGTTCTTCACCACTTGGAGGGTCGCTTTCGCTAGGTCTGCGTTCAAATCTACTACCGAAACCGTACCTTGAAAGTCGTGAGTGTTGCCTGCCTCACCTTTCGTGGTTCGGCGAGTAGAGCCGTTGCCTTTAGTGTTGACTACATACGCAGTCTTGCCATCACTACTCAATGCGATACCTACCGGGTAGTAGCCCACCCCCCGAAATCCCTTTACGGTTCCGCTTGGAATATCCACTTCGGCGATGGCGTTGTCGCCCCCGTTCGCTACATAGAGTGTGTTACCGTTGAGAGCGAGGGCGTTGGGCATACTGCCAAACAGGTTCATTTTGCCCCATTTAATAGGGATGGTACGAGTAACTTTCGCCTCCGAAACGCTGAAAACCGTGATATTGTCTTCGGCGGCGTTTGCGATATAGGCGGTATCCGCTTTAAGTACTATCGCGCAGGGGTGAATACCGATAGGAACCGACTTCACGGCTCCGCTCTCCCGCTGTATTACGCTCACCGTTCCCGAAGCCGCGCCCCCATGAGCATCTGCCGCAATCATGGTGTTTCCGGTCTGCTCTTTTGGCTCGTCGTCACCTACGTTGCGTCCTCCCCAGTTCGTAACGATAAGGGTGCGTTCGTCTTCACTTAGTTTCACATCGTAGGGCAGTTGCTGAACGGGAAACTCGCGTAGCCGCTTACTCGTGGCTAAATCCACCTCTACCACCGCGTTTCTATCCATTGCGGCAACATAGAGGCGAGTTCCATCTTTAGTAATCGCCATACCACCGGGGCGTGGGTTGTCTTTGTCATCGTCGGGGCGTATGTCGATTTTGCCCTCCCCTACCAGTTTCTGCCCCTGTAGCCGAAAGGTCTGTACAAACCCATTCGAGACGCTCGCAAATAGCCTATCGCCATTGGGAGACCACACCAGCCCATGAAACCCTGCACCGTCCTCTAGTGGCGAACGGGAGTCGTTGATAACACCCTCTTTGGTAGCCAGAAAGACCTCTTTCTGGTTTAGCACCGCGAAAAACTTCCCCGTAGGATGGAGAGCAATATCGGTAGGGCGACCATCGAAAGCGACAGTTCCCGCCTCAATGTCCTGCCCACTAGAGACCACAAACGAGCCATCCGCTTGCCGCCCTACATGGCGCACCTGCATCTGGTATCCCGCCCAACTGAACAGAGTAAGACTGAGCAGGGCGATAGAGAAAAGGAAAACTTTGTTGTTTTTCATAGAGTATTCACCTTAACACCAACACACAAATCAAGAGAGGAGATGCCTCTAGTTTCTTCAACAGGGAAGCAATCTCCTCTCGTTACGTTTTCAAAGCGACGACTATCTGTCTTCACGTGCCTCTTTTTGGTTACGCGCTTTAACCACATCGACAGAGATATTCGAGCCGGGCGCAGGAGCAAAAAACATTTTCCATGCACCAAATACTACCAGTACCCCTACAAGCACAAACGCAGGTATCGCGATAGCAGGAGAGACTTTTTCCTTCATAATTAGGTAATCCTTTCCTTTCTAAATGTTAGTAGCCGGAAGAGCCGGGGTAAGGCTGGCGAATACTAACCATCCAGTTCACCGTATCGCGGCAAGAGGAGGTAGATTCGGGGGTGAAACTGCTGGTGCTTGCGCCCATCGTTGCATCGGGGTTGTAGCAGAAATCAAGCAGGTTCTTTGCATCGGAGGGTTGTAGCTCGAAGTCGCCCGCAGTACCGTCGAAAGTATAGGGCTTCCACTTCCAACTCTTTGCGTGTCCGTCTACAAAAGAGACGGAGTAGAGTCCGTTATGGCGAATTTCGCTAAGGGGGCTACCCGTCTGGTTCTGGTCGTAAGGAGAGAGCGTATACTGTGGGCTGTCGTTGGTGTCTGCCTGAGCAATCATCTCTGCGGGAGTAAGGATTTCGGCGAGAGGGCGACCCGGATAGTAGTGACGGCATCCTTGCCAGTAGTCGCCAGGGGTGTACTTGGTGCTAATGCGGAACAGCCCGTATCCGTTACGATTGTGATACGGACCGTAGTTCATTCCGTAACCAATCCACTTTCCTTCGGGGTTAATGGGCGATTTGAATGTGGGTTCGGGACCGGGAATAGTACGGTCTGGGCAGAAGAAGATGTTGAAGTTCTTAACATAGGGTTGAACCAGATAGTTCGCATCTCGTCTGTCGGAGCCGTCGTTATCGCACTGGCTTCTGTCCGAGTTATCTGGATAGCCTTTACCCGTTGTGACCCAAGTTTCGTCGTAGTCCTGCGTATACATCAACCAAGAGAGGGTGAGTTGTTTCAGGTTTGAAACACAGGTGGCTTTTCGCGCTTGCTCACGAGCTTGTGCGAAGACAGGGAAGAGGATAGCCGCCAAAATGGCTATGATGGCAATAACAACAAGCAACTCAATCAGCGTAAAGGCACGCTCTTGTCGGGAAGACATAGCACTATCTCCTTTGTATTGTAGAGTCTAGAGAGAGGGAAATTTTCTCTCTTTGGGGGTGGGTTTTACAAAGAAGATATTACAGAAATCCTATTAAGCCTATTTTAAGTAAGCGTTAAATTTTGAAGAATCCAATCCCTACCGCCGTGCCACAGTCGGGTCGCTTTCGCGGGGTAGACGATACCACGCCTCGTTGCAGTAGTTGCGCTCCTCTTCGGTCAGAGTGAGTTCTACTCCCTGCAAACTATCCTCGAGTTGCTCTGGGCGGCTAGCCCCCACAATCGCACTGGTAATTCCCACTTTGCCAAGTACCCATGCCAAAGCGACGTGCGTTAGGCTCTTATCTCGTTCCGAGAAGTAGCGTTTTAAGTCGTCTACCACCTCAAACACAGGTTCGTTCCAGTAGCGCTTTCGGTAGAGTTCCCCCGCGTGTTCCAAAGAGAAGCGTGTACCACTCTCTAGCCCCTGCCCCTTCTCGTAACGCCCTGTCAGCATTCCCCCCGCCAACGGATTGTAGGGAATAACGGCTATGTCGTACTGCCTACAGGTAGGCAAAATCTCATCCTCTATCATACGGAACAGGATATTGTAGCGCGGTTGTGCCGAATCGAAGCGCACAAGGTTGCGCTTATCGCTTCTCCAAAGAGACTCCATCAGTTGCCAAGCGGGGTAGTTGGAACAGCCGATATAGCGCACCTTACCAGAGCGCACAAGGTCGTCGTAAGCACGAAGTGTCTCCTCAATGGGGGTAGAGGGATCGGGGGCGTGTGCTTGGTAGAGGTCGATGTAGTCTGTTTTCAGGCGGCGCAAACTCTGCTCACAAGCGTTGAGGATATGCTTTCGGCTCAAGCCCTCGTCGTTCGGAAGCGAACTCATCGCCCCGCGGCACTTGGTAGCAAGCACAATACGGTTGCGGGCGTTGCTTTTCACCAGCCAGTTGCCCACAATCTCTTCCGTCTGCCCCACCAAATCCAAGCCACCCCCTAGTGGGTAGACATCTGCCGTATCAAAAAAGTTGATACCCGCCGCCTCTGCCGTGTCCATTATCGCAAACGAGGTCTCTTCGTCCGCTTGCTTCCCAAAGGTCATGGTTCCCAAACAGACCTCACTCACCTTCAAGCCCGTCCGCCCCAGATTACGTATCTGCATCCCATTCTCCTATCCAAATCGAATTGAGTACTATTCCGCTATGGGAGGTACAGACTCCTCCTCTCTCTTCTGCTTCCCCTCCACAATCACCACATACTCCCCTTTGCGCGTCCGCAGAGTAACCTGCTCACATAGTTCAGTAAGGGTTCCACGAGTAACTGTCTCGTCGGGTTTGGTGAGATTGAAGGCGAGAGCAACAGAGCGAGAGCCTCCCAACACCTCCTTTAGTGCCATAAGCGTAGAGGCAAGGTAAGGCGGCGACTCGTAGAGAACAAGGGTACGCCGCTCTTGGCGCAGTTCCGAAAAGAAGAGGGCGTGGTCGCTCTTAGTGCGGGGCGGAAACCCCAAAAACACAAACTGCCCCGCCATCATCCCCGAAGCCACTAGCCCACACAGAGCCGCGTTCGCACCGGGAAGCACAGATACCCTGATACCCTGCCGATAAGCCTCCTGAATGATACGCCGTCCGGGGTCAGCAATCGCCGGCATCCCCGCATCTGAGACCAGTGCCACCGACTTACCTGCTTGCCACAAACACGTTAAGCTCTCCAACGTCTGCGGGATACGGCGCGAATCGTAGCGCAACAGCGGCGTAGTAATACCGTAGTGCGAGAGTAACCTCCGTGTGACCCGCATATCCTCCACAATCACGGTATCCACTTCACGCAGTACGCTCAGGGCGCGAAGAGTGATGTCTTCTAAGTTACCTATGGGGGTAGGAACGACAAAAAGGGTGGGCATGAGTACGCTCTCCAAGACAGGTAGCAAATCGACTAGGTTAGTTGCGCGTGGGAGTATCCTTCTGGAAAGCCGCTATCTCCTCCAAAGAGCGCACCCCGCCCCAACCACCGAGCGCAGTACAGTTTAGTGCCGCTACCGCCGACGCAAACCGTGCCGTAGTCAGAATATCCCACCCCTGCAACTGCCCATATAAGATTCCTGCCCGAAAGGTATCTCCTGCCCCAGTCGAGTCGACTACCTCCGATAACACATAGGCAGGAACCTGAATCGCGGGGTCTTCACTCCCCTCTTCCGCTACAAAACAGCCCCGCTCTCCACACGTTACAATCGTCGTTCTACCCGATTCGTTGCGGAGGCGTGTTGCGTAGTGTGCAAAGTCCGTAAGGCTACCGTTAGGGGCTACATGAGCAGAGGAGGTTAGGTTTATGGCGGCACGGCGGCTCACTTCGGGGTCACGGGTGAAGTCCATCGGGATTGCACCTGCCCCCGCTTGCGTCGCAACATGACAGGCTTGTACCCCTGCCTCCCATGCGTTTGGGTCGGTGGTAAAGAGGCGGGCATTTTGGGCAAGGCTTACATCTAGCGGAGGACACTCCATCTCATTAAAGCCCTTACCAATCATGGTTCTATGCCCGTCGGGAGTTGCCATGCAAAGGCAGTAGGGTGTGATAGCGGTGGCAGAGGTGGTAATAAAGCGCGTGTCGATTTCGGGGGATTCACTCTGAAACAGGGCGCGTAGGCGTTCGCCGTCTGCATCGTCGCCAAGTGCGTTGCCAACCAGTGCGACCCGTACTCCCCATTTCGCGAGGGCTATCGCGGTATTGGCAGCCTCTCCCCCAACGGTGGTCTTCTCTTCCAAAATATCGACGTAACTGCCTGCGGGGGGAAGATAGGGTAGCCTCCAAATCGCATCGAGGCACACGGTTCCGTACACAATAATATCGAAGTTTGAGTTAGCCATAGAGAAGGTGTGGGCGGCGGCGTTTGGAGAAGGTCGCCGTATCTTTCTGCCAGTTTTTTAGAATTGCTTCTGCGGTTGCCCCCGCAAGGAGGGCTTGATACGCCGCTTTATTTGCCAAAAGCGCGTTGTAGCGTTCGGTTTGCCACGCTTTGGGAAAGAGACGCAAAAGCGTTTCGGCGATAGTAAGCCCCGTATAGACGGGAACAAAACGGTGACGCACGGTAATCAGTATTTGGATACCGTAGCAGACTTCTCCTGCAAAAACGCTTGCATGGGGCTTAAAGCGAACGGGGACAAAACGCACACCGGGCAGTTCGCGGTCATTCAACTCAGAAGCGAGCCGCCTCCCGTCCATCCACGGCGCACCGATGATTTCAAAGGGGGTATCCGTTCCCCTACCCACCGAGAGGTTAGTCGTCTCTAGTAGTCCAATTCCCGGATAGAGAAGTGCCTGTGTGAGTGAGCGCATATTAGGAGAGGGGTTCACCCAAGTCAGGTTAGTAGCGTCCCACATCTCTGTCCGCTTCCAGCCCTCTACCTTTACCACTTCGAGGTTGAGTTTCAGGTTACGCTCTGCCTTAAACAGTTGTGCCAGTTCGCCCGTAGTCATGCCGTGCCGAATAGGTAGGGGGTGGTACGCGGTAAAACTTAGGCTGTCGCTGTCTGCAATGCCCCCCTCTATCTCTGTGCCGCCGATAGGGTTGGGACGGTCTAGCACGATAACATCGAGGTGGTTTTCGGCGGCGGATTCCATCACATTTCCGAGGGTGCTGATGTAAGTATAGAAGCGCGTCCCAATGTCTTGAATATCGAACACAAGGGCATTTAAGCCGTCTAGTTGGGCTTTGGTAGGTTTGGTACGCTCTCCGTACAGGCTAAAGACGGGTAGCCCTGTCGCGGGATCTATGCCGTCGGGTACTTTCTCGTCTAGTGCGCCCCGAATCCCATGTTCTGGGCTAAAGAGGGTGAGCAGTTGAACACCAGGGGCTTGGCGTAGCAGGTCAGCGGTAGCCTTCCCTTCGCGGTTCAGCCCCGTATGATTCGTAACGAGTCCAATGCGCTGCCCGTGCAGAGGCAGAAACTCTTTACCCTGCACCACATCTATACCACACGCGACGGTGTTGACCATAGTATGCTACTCCGCTATCTGTATCTCTGCTATCGCGATACCCGACTCTCCCGCTATCGCATAGAGCAGGTAGGTTTTGCCCCCCTCCTGAAAAATGGCGGGGTCGCGTAGGGCGTGTATCGGCTCTTCCAATGCCCCAATGCGCCCCGCACTTAGGGGGATTTTCGCGCCCTCCCACTCCGTTTCAGAGGCAAGACACTCCTCTGGTGCGGAGGGTTTCCACTCTTTTGCGTCCCTACTTAGTGCTACTTTGGAGTAGAGAATCCGTTCGGGAGTGTCTCCAGCGCGGGTATAAAAACCGTGAAGGGTACTCCCCTTCCGTAGCACTGCATTATGAACCTGAGTAGGAGAGGCAGGAAACAGTTGTGAGACGGGTTCAAAAGGGGAAAGCCCTTCTTCTGAGCGCAACAGTTTACCAGGCATAGCGAGCGCGTACCACCAGTTCTCATAGCGAAACAGCCGCCAATAGGCAGAACCTTTTCCCACAGGCTCTTGTTTGGCAGTAAAATTTAAGCCGTCACTAGAGACCGCTACGCGAGTATGCTGTACCCTCTCTTCGGGGGTTAGACCGTGATAGTACATTCTAATCTGCTTATGCGCTTCGTCCACCACAACCTCCGGTGAGGCGATATGGTCAGTAAAGTAGGACTGCGCGAGTTGAAGCGTACCGGGCTTATAGACTGTCCACGCACCCTCTAAGCGGTTTGTGTAGGCAAGTCGGATGTACTTTCCCTTATGGTCTGCAAAGTAGAGATAGTACTTTCCAAGTGGGTTCTTTACCCAACTCGGCACACGAATTAAGGTCGGTCCGTTGATGTTTTTGCCCAAACTAGGGTCGCTTTGTGGCGTGATGATAGGGCTATTGGTCAGACGTTTTACGGTTACGTGCATCGATGGCAACGGTACTTGAGCGCACAGGGGCATAGCCCATACACACAGCACCATCGCGATAAAGTTCTGTTTTTGCATCTACCCTATAAACTCCCAAGTTACGCTCTCATAAGCCGAAAACCAACCCGTTTCTGCCGCTAAAGCGTTGCCTTGCCTGTCACCTTCGGGGGTTATCGTAACCTCTAGCATATGCCAGCGGTACATACCACGCTCAAAATCGAAACTCTCTCCATCATCGTCATACAAACGGAAAATACTCGGTACATCTCCATAGTGGCGCACCGTAAGAGGGACGGCAGCCCCCGTAGGTGGGACATGGTCGCACTCCGGCTGTAGCGGAATGATACCCCCGTTCTTCACGAAAACCGGAATTTTATCCAACCCCGCATACACCCGATAAGACTGCCCACCCACAAAGCGTTCCCCTGTCTCGAAATCGAACCAGTCGCCAGTGGGGAGGTACACATCGCGCCATCTCTGCCCTGCAAAGAGCGGAGCCACCAGCAACGAGTCGCCCAGATACCAAGCGAACTCCTCATTGGCAAGGTGCGCCGCATCCTCTGCGGCAATAGGTGTTTCAGAGAGGGTGAGGGCGCGAATGGGGGGTGTTCCCTCGAAATAGTACTTCGCAAACGCCGAGTAGAGGTAGGGCAGAAGGCGCATCCGTAACCTAAGATACTTGAGGACAATCGCCTCTACCTCTGGAAACGACCACGGTTTGGTGCTATCCGACCATGCGTTCAGTTTCGCCATTGCCGAGAAGCAGACTGCTTGCATACGCCGTACCCAATCTTCCGCGTTGCTTGCATTACGCACTTCAGGAGTCCATAGCAGACCGCTGTACCCCGAATTCACTAGTGCGCGTATAAATTCGCGGTGGTCGTACAAATCGGAGTAGAGAACACTTGGCAAGGGGGAGGCTCCCGCATGAGAGGCACGCACCAGCCCATAGGTACGGCGGTTGTGCTTTCGGAACAGGTCGAAGGTTATCTTTTGCAGAGCGAGACCGTATATTTGCCGCAACTGCTCTCCATCTGCCCCCGATGGAAACGTGGCATGAGCCGGAAACATCCACGATGCCCCCGTCAGTTCGCTACCGTCGCACTCATCCAGTTTGTAGCCAGACACCCCTATCTGAAGATGGTCGGTATCGTGCTGTGATTTTAGTATCTCTTGTGCTGCGGGCAGAGTGTAGTCGGGTGCGATACCGCCCCAAACGGTATGAGAGCCGGAGAGGGGTTCGAGTTCGGGGTAGATACGCGCCGACGGGTGGATGTAGCCGTGTTCCCAAAGATTGACCTTGAAGCCGTTTGCCCCCATCTCGGCAACAAACTTTGCGGGGTTAGGGAACCTATCTGCCCCCCACTCAAAAGAGCAGGGATAACTCTTCGTCTGCCAACCCGGTTCCAACCCGATAACGTCGCATGGGAAACCGCGCTCTCGAAACTCCATCGCCTCTGCCAATGCCATCTCGTCGGTATGCTGGTAGTGAACCCTGTGCCAAAAGCCTAGCCCCCAACGCGGTGGAAGTGTGCCACCCCCGCTATACAGGTTGTAGCGTTGGACTACCTCAAGAAGCGTACTACCCGCAATGCCGATAACCTCGAAATGGGGACTACCTACCACCACTTCAAGGTAAGTAGAGAGGGGAGTGGGTTGCCAATCGTCTTCACGCCCTCTGTCGCGGAGGGGATTGGTAGGTGCGCCCTTGCGAACCACCGAACCGCAACAAAACGTAACGATTCGCGCCGTATTTATCAGGATGCCGTAGTTTTGGCTAGAGACCAGAAAAGGGACAGGGGCATGAGATTCGCCCGTATCTTGGCGGGGGTCACTATTTACCCGTAGGTAGCGCGTGCGCCCCCGATGATTCACCTTAAAGAACTGTAGCCCCAAACCGTGTAGGCTCTCTTCGGGGGTAATTGGCAAGCGCAAAATCGTCTGATTTCCCACTGTCTCAATTTCGGGTTGCAGGAGAGAGTTTGGAAATGCTTCTTCACCTAGCCGCTCCAAAGCCTCGCTACGTGGAGTAAACCCCAGCAGTGAGAGAGGAGTAAGCGACTCCGCTTCTCCCACCTGAAAACGCCACACTCCGGGCGCAAGCCGCGACCACACCGAACTCTCCATAGTTAGCCCCTTCCTCTGTAGCCCTCTACTGCACTCCGTTTTTCAGAGGCAAGAAGGGCTTTTCCCGTTGCTTGGTGAATTATACCCTTACGTTACACAGAAACCCACCCCTTTCCAACCTTTCCCTTTCACGAGGGAAAGACAGATGCACTAAGGACAAAAGGTTTTCTTACGCTAGAATTAGGAGTTATCCCCTGTGAAAGAAAAACTCGCCTCCCTACACGCCCTACAACAGTTAGACACCGCCATAGATGCTATTAAGAGGGAACTCGCGCACCTCGACCCCGGACGTGCAGAGCGTAAAGCGTACGAAGAGGCAAAAGCCACCCTCGCACAGCACGAGGCACAGATACACACCCTAGAGAGCGAAGTACGGGTTCACGAGTTGGAACAGCAATCCATCAAGGCGAAGTACGTCGTAGAAGAGAAGAAGGGGGCAACCGCAAAATCTAAAGAACTCTCTGCCATAATGGAAGAGTTAGAGATGTTCAAACGCCAACTCGCCCGACTAGACGAAAAACTGCTGGAACTAGCGGCGGCAATAGAGACCGAGCGTACCCACGAAGCGAACGCGAAAGCAGAACTGAAAGTTGCTACCCGCGCCCTCAAAACAAAACAGGACGAGTACAAGGTACGCGCCGAAGAGTTGGCGAATCAGGGGCGTGCCCTCACCGTACAACGCAAAGAGGCAGTAGAAAAGGTAGCTCCCTCCCTGCTTCCGAAATACGACAAAATGCGGACAAACATGGGAGGTATGGCGGTAGCCGCCATTATCGAGGGTGGCTCTTGTGAGGGTTGCCGTATGAAACTACCCAGTAGCCTCGTAGTAGCCGTAAAAAACCAAAAAGAGATGGTGACGTGCGATAACTGTCACCGTATTTTGGTGCTGGGGGAGTAACTATAATGGAGAACTGGAAGGCGTGGGTAGACGGGGCTTCGCGTGGAAATCCGGGGGCTTCGGGTATCGGGGTGTTGCTCCTAAACGGTGAGGGCGATACCGTGAAAGAGGTGGCAGAGCCATTAGGAATCACCACCAACAACGTCGCCGAGTACTCCGCCATGATTCGGGCATTGGAGGAGGCACGGCTCGCCGGCTGTACCCATCTGGAGGTCTTTACCGATAGCCAACTGGTAGCAAACCAACTAAACGGAACCTACGCCGTAAGAATGCCCCACCTCATCCCCCTCTACAAACGAGCAAGTACACTCCTCAAGGCGTTCGAGTTCGCAAGGGTAAAGTACATCCCTCGCGAACAGAACCGCCGAGCCGACGCGCTCTCCAATCTAGGCGCAGACCAAGTAGAAAAGTAGTTTAGGGGCGGGGGCGCGGACCGGGGTTCATGCCCTCAACAGAAGCACGCATCCCAACGCGCACCGTGAGGTCATTCTCTACCCGAATTTGGCACGATAGGCGGTAGGTCTCAGAGAGGTTCTCGTTGGGGTCTTTGGTAAGTACCTTGTACTCGGCTTCGCTCCTGGCGGGAGCCTCCCCCTCTAGTACCTCCACGCGGCAGGTAGTACATCGGGCAATACCTCCGCACCGGTGTAGCACGTCTATTCCGTTATCTTCAAGGCACAGTACGAGCCGTTGTCCCGCCTCCACCTCAAAACTTTTCTCTCCCTCAACAGTAATACGCGGCATTTTGCCCTCCCTTGTCCGTTGTGTGATGTTGCGGTAATTATGCCCCAACTCGTACCCTCTTCGCAAGGGCATCCGTAAGATTTAATGTCCTCTTCCTTCCAACACTGGATCCAAAATGGGTATGATAAAGTAAGTAATGATTGCAATGAGGTGTCTATCTTGGACAAAAATCAAAAATCCGCAAAACTACTAATTGCACTCTTTTTTGCTACGTGTATTATACTTGCACTAGCGGCAATCGTATACGGATTTATGAGTATCCACGTATTCGCAGGGGGATTCTAGGCTCCACATTAACGCCCTTCCTCACTTCCATTTCCCTACAAAATCGGGTACTCTTATACCTCAAACCCTATTTGGAAGAGGTAGACCATGAAAATACGGTGGACTTCCCAGAGCGTCCGGCTTCGCATTACCCCTAGCGAACTCACTGCGCTACAACAAGGGGAGTGTGCAGAGGAGGAGATAGAACTTCCGGGCGGGGGCGGTTGGGCAACCCGTATTATCCCCAACATGAAAGAGACCTCCGCGTATGCAGACCGCGAAACTCTCCACCTCTACCTTACCGCTGATGACTTGGTACGTCTCTCTGACGAAACCCTAGAAGGTATCTATTTTGAGGAGACCGACCCGCCTCTGCGCTACTGTATCGAGAAAGATTTCCCTTGTGCTCACCCGCGTCCTTCCCAAGTGCAAGAGCCACCCACCGAGGTTTTTGCGCCGAACGCCTCCTTCACCGAGCGCAAAGCAAACTCGTAGTACCCAACCACTCCACACCACAAGGAGATACTGTCTGTGCTAAAAACAGCCCTACTGCATCCCGATATTCTACAGGCACTCGCAGGAGCCGGTCACGGTTCCCAAGTCCTAATTACCGACGGCAACTACCCTGCTTCTACAGGGACAAACCCCGCCGCTACCCGTGTCTACCTCAACCTTGCACCGGGTCTCCTCAACGCTACCGACGTACTGAAGTATGTGGCACAGGCAATCCCCGTCGAAGCCGCCCACGTAATGCAACCCGCAGATGGCTCGGAGCCTCCTATCTTCGCCGAGTTTAGTGCGCTTGTGGGTGGGGTGGCACTACAAAAACTAGAGCGGTTCGCGTTCTACTCTGCCGCCTCCGCTCCTAGTGTCTGCCTCGTAGTTGCTACGGGCGAACAACGTATCTATGCAAACATCCTTTTAACCATTGGGGTTGTACCCCCTCCGTAGGAGTGATTATGCGAGTCGAATCTGTAGACCTCTTCTATTTTGCCATGCCAGAGATTACCGACGAAGTAGACGGTAGTCAGGATATGCTGTTGGTGCGGGTACGTGCGGGTGGCTATGAGGGTTGGGGAGAGTGCGAAGCCGCCCCCCTACCCTGTATCGCCGCCTACTGCTGTCCCCCGTCACACGGTGTTTGTAAGCCCGTTAAAGTGAGCGTAGAAGGGGCACAACTAAACGACCCCGAAGATATTCGGCGTATCAATGCAGAGGTGCGGCGGCTCGGTCTCGACCTGCTACAGACCGACCACACCCTTTCGGGGGTAGATGTTGCGCTTTGGGATGTTCTGGCGCGTTCCAAAGGGGTTCCCGTCTACGAACTGCTCGGCGATGGAAAGTCGTACTCCAAAATGCCCTACGCCTCCGTTCTCCTGCAAGACACCCCGCAAGCGACCTTCGAGAAAGCAAAAGAGATTCGGCAAAAAGGCTTTCGCGCCGCAAAGTTCGGTTGGGGACCTTGGGGTACAAAAACCCTAAAAGACGATGTAGAGCAGGCAGAGGCGGCACGGGCAGGGCTAGGCGACGACGGTATCCTGCTAATAGACGCGGGAACGATATGGCAAAACGACCCCGCCCCCGCTCTTGAAAGAGCAGAGGCACTCCGTCCCTATCGCCTTACTTGGCTAGAAGAGCCGTTCCGCTCGGAGGCACTAGACGCTTACCGCACCCTAGCCGATGCCCACCCCGAACTGAGTTTGGCAGGCGGTGAGGGCGCAAACAACTACTATATGGCGCACGAACTCGTAATGCGCGGGGGCGTAAAGTACCTTCAGATAGACGCGGGGCGTATTGGTGGTATCACCACTGCTTACGAGTGTCGGCTACTTGCAGAGAGGGCGGGTATCACCTATGTCAATCACACCTTCACCTCTGCACTCGCACTCAGTGCGTCGCTACAGGCTTTTGCGGGGGCAAAGCCGTTCGAAATAGCAGAGTATCCCACCGAACTCAAACCTGTGGCACAGGAACTAAGCCCCGATAAAATCCTACCCGATGCAGACGGCTACATTCGTGCCCCCCAAGCCCCCGGATTAGGGATCACTCCCGACCTACAAGCACTCAAAAAGTACCTTGTTCCCGTGCGTATTGAAGTAAAAGGCAAGGTGCTATACGAGACCCCTTCGCTAGACGAATAGGTAGCAACACTAGGAGACGACATGGCAGGTGAAAATCTGGTAGAGGTGAGTAACCTCAAAAAGCAGTACGGTAACTTCACCGCAGTAGACGGGGTGAGTTTTCAGATTCGTAAAGGCGAAATTTTTGGGCTATTAGGACCAAATGGCGCAGGGAAAACCTCCTCTATTCATATCTTAGCGGGTATCTTTCCGCCCACATCGGGAGAGGTACAGATTGCGGGTTACGATATTCGTAAGGGGCTAAACGACATCAAGAAGATTATCGGGATAGTGCCTCAAGAACTCGCCATCTATCCCCGCCTAACAGGGCAAGAGAACCTCGAATTCTTTGGGGAACTCTACGGGTTGCAGGGAAATCCCCTTAAAGAGCGCGTAGAAGAGACGTTGGCTCTGGTGGGGCTATCCGAACGGGCAAGTTCTCGTGCCGAGACCTATTCGGGAGGCATGAAGCGCAGACTAAACCTTGCGGCAGGGCTAATGCACCGCCCTCAACTGCTTCTACTAGACGAACCAACGGTAGGAGTAGACCCTCAGTCCCGCAACCACGTCTTTGAAGGAGTACGCGAACTCAATCGGCAGGGGCTAACTGTTCTCTACACCAGTCACTACATGGAAGAGGTGGAGGCACTCTGTGACAGAGTGGGTATTATGGACGCGGGGCGGCTAGTAGCGTGTGACACCGTACCCAATCTTATTGCCAGTATGGGTAGTGCACGAATAGAGGTAGGTGTCGGCAAAGCAGAAGCAGAAGAGAAGTTTCTCAATCGGCTTCGTAACCTAGAGGGAGTTCGTACAGTAGAGGTGGTACACTCAGAGGAGGCAAACTCTCTGCATATCGGTGCACCGCGCCCTAGCGAGGTACTGCCGAGCGTGATAAGCACCATGAACGACAGTGCTTTATCGCTACTCTCCTTGCAGATAAAACAGCCGAACCTTGAAGATGTGTTCCTTTCACTTACAGGCAAAAGCCTACGTGACTAATAATCCATGAGGGAGTAGGGCGTGGAGATAGAGACAATCGTTTCGGAACTGGGTTCCGTTGTGGGACATGAGCAGGTACAGGCGGAATCGGCAGAGTTGCAAGCCGTTATGACACGCGGGGAGTGGGAGACTCGCCCCCTTGCGGTGGTCTCTCCTACAGATACCGCTCAGGTGGTAGAACTCGTGCGCTATGCCGAAAAGTCGGGGATTGCGATAGTACCCGCAGGGGGCTGTACGCGCCTCCATATAGGCTACCCACCCTCCCCCAATAAAGCCTACTTTGTACTTAGCACCGCGAAACTAAACAAAATTATCGACTTCCAACCCGACGACCTCACCATAACCTGCGAACCGGGTGTCACCCTAGCAGATTTACAGGCGCAACTCACTACCCAAGACCCACCCCGTAAACTCCTCCTTGCACTCGACTCTCCTTTTGCCAAACGCTCTACTATGGGGGGCATTGTCTCCTCTGGGGGTTCTGGGTTTTGGCGTTCTACCTATGGCGCACCCCGCGACCTCCTCATAGGGCTTCATGCCGTCATGTCCGAAGGGGTTAGTGTAAAGGGCGGTGGGCGTGTGGTAAAAAACGTGGCGGGGTACGACGTATGTAAACTGTTTACAGGCGCATGGGGAACACTAGGTGTACTCACCGATTTAACCTTCCGCCTACGCACCCACCCCGAAGTAGAGCAGACTATCGCATGGGTTTTTCCCGACCTTGCTACCGCGTTTAAGGTAGGCTTTGAACTGCATCACGCACACATCGCGCTTACCTACCTGCTTGCCACCAATGAGGTGTACGGTTCCCCTATGCTCGTAGTCTGTCTGCACGGAAGCCGTGAACGAGTGAAATGGCAGGTAGAGGAGTGTGCAAGGCGTATCCGAGAGGCTGGAGTGAGTGAAAACTACGTAACTCTTTCCGAAGAACAGACTACCAAACTACTCGATAAACAGGCACGGCTACAGGAAGGAACGGCTCTCGCGTGTCGTGCTTCCCTACTACCGGACACACTAGAATCCGTTCTAAAAGGGCTAGATAGCACCTTTGCGGCTACCGCAGACTGCGCGATAGGAACCCTCTCACTCGCCTCCTCACAAGCCGATATAGCCCGTATACACGCCCTTCAAAATGTATTTCCCAAAGAGGCAAACCTGCTCTGGATGCGCCTCCCCGCCGCACTGCGCGAACAGGAGCAGACAGCGGTATGGGGAACCAAACGCGCCGACTTTTTCCTACACCGCTCCCTAAAGACATCCTTAGACCCACACAACACCTTTAGCCCCGAACGTTTTCACGGAAAAATATAGGCAGTATGCCCGACGAAATCCCTCTCGAACTACACGCCCCTATCCTCTCCTGCTTTCCAAACGGAACACAGATACTTGAGGCGCACTCTTATCGTCCGGGCTACCTCCTCTTTCCCATGCGGGTTCACCTACAACTTCCCAACGGTACGGAGAGGCGATGTGTCGTCAAAATCGGTACACACGCCGTTATTGAAAAAGAAGTGGGAGTGCTCCATATTCTGAAGGAGGTAGGTCTGTCTGTTCCGGAAGTCCTCTCAGAGCCTATCCCCGTTTCTTCCGAAGAGCGTACCCTTGTTGTTCTCAGCGAGTTAGCGGGAACCGCCCTCCCTTGGTGTGGTATCAGCACCTTAGCAGAGGCGGACTTGGCTTGCCGCCTCACATTAGAGGGAGTCGCACGGCTACACGAAATTACCGAGCGTGTTCAGGCACACCCTGCTGCCAACACCCT
>OMJJ01000250.1 GCA_900299305.1 bacterium
CCCACAGAACGCCGCCGGAACCGTAATGCTCCCCCATGTCTCGGTTCCAATCGCAAAGCCCACTGCCCCTGCACCCACAGTCGCCCCTGAGCCCGACGACGAACCTCCCGCCCACCGTTCGGTATCCCATGGGCATTTCGCCGCCCCATGTAGCGATGCAGAGGCGTGTTCATAGCCCCCTCCCCCTGCCAGTTCCACCATCGCCAACTTGCCGATAAGCACTGCTCCTGCCTCGCGAAGCCTACTCACTACGGTAGCATCGTAGTCGAAAATCTGGTCTTTGTGTGCGGGAGACCCCCATTGTGTCGGTATCCCCTTCGTAGCAAGCAGGTCTTTCGCGCCATAAGGAACCCCGTGCAGAGGGCTACGCGCCTTGCCCGTAGCCAGTTCGCTATCCGCCTGTTTTGCCTGAGCAAGTGCCAGTTCACGGGTGGTATGCGCCACCGCATTGAGGGCGTGTCCCTGCTTCTCTAGGCGTTCTAAAAACAGTGTTGTCAGTTCAACCGAAGAGATTTTCTTGGCGCGTATCATCTTACCAAGTTCGGTAGCACTCCGAAAAGGTAGGGGGATTTCGGGCATAGTGATAACTCCTTAACGTTTTTCTGGTGTAGGGGTAAAGAGGATGCCGGGTTCACTTCCCCCATCGGTAAGGTGGTACTTACGCAGACTTCCTAACGATTCGTGGACGTTCTTCAGGGCAGTAGGCAGTGCCTTCTGTTGTTCGGGGGTGAGGTGTACCCCTAGTTCCTTCTCTAGAGCTGCTACCTCTGTCGACTCTTTGGTGGGCGGAGGCGGTGTGGATTTTGTATCGCTCATGGTCTTTTTCTCCGAAGGGGCGCACGCAGTAGCGAGTGCAATCGCACTTGCGGCGGTTCCCGATACGAGTTTCACCCAGTTACGGCGTGACACTTTGGGGGTTTGAGTGTTGGTCTCAGGCATGATTACCCTCTTGAGGAACGGAGGTGGTCTCGGTGTTTTGTGCGGTAATAAAAGGACGTAGCAACTCCGCAGGGCTAGTTATCAGTGGAACCTCTTTGGATTCCGCTCCCACTTCGTTATTCACCCGCTTCACCATATCCATCACAGGCGAAATCAGGTCGATGGGAACCGGTAGTAGCACTATCGTACTCTTCTCCGAAGCGATGTCACGCATAGACTGGAGATAGCGCAGTTGGAGAGCGGCAGGTTCTCGGCTCATCAGTGCCGCCGCCTGAGTTAGTCGCTCTGCCGCCAAAAACTCGCCCTCTGCCCCAATCACTTTTGCCCGCTTTTCGCGCTCTGCCTCCGCCTGTGCCGCCATTGCCCGCTTCATGGTCTCTGGTAAGAACACATCGCGCACCTCTACCGCCGAAACTTTCACCCCAAACGGCTCGGTATGCTCGTCCATCACCCGTTGGAGGGCTTGATTTACGTGTTCCCGATTGGAGAGAAGGTCATCCAACTCGGCTTGCCCTATCGTGCTTCGCAAGGAGGTCTGCGCGATAAGGGAGGTGGTCTGGTTGTAATCGCGAATGTTCAGAACCGCCGAGGCAGGGTCTATCACACGGTAGAGGACAATCGCATCTACCGTAACCGGCACATTGTCGCGGGTCATCATCTCTTGGCGTGGAACGTCCATTGTCAAGAGGCGCGTATCCACACGATAGGCTTTTTCAAGGTAAGGTAAGAGGAACGTAATACCGGGTCCACCCATTCGGCTAAACTTACCAAGCCGCAAAATCACAGCGCGTTCCCAGTTATTAAAGACTTTGAGCGTTGCGGAAATAAGGCTCAGTACAAATACCCCTGCCGCAAACCAGACAAGATAGTCCATTAACATCAGACCTCCTTACTTGTACAATTTAGAGGGTTACAACACACCCACTCCTCATCACTTTTACAAAATAGAGTATTCGTGTAAATAGGATACAACTTTTTAGTAGAATATAACCTCACAAACCCAATTTTCCGTTTGTAGAACCCACTCACCTTTTCCAATGTTACAAAACTCGCCATTTATACGTCTATAGGTATGTATTACAATCATACCACCAACATTAAGACAATTTAACGCTAAACTTCACTGATTTAGCCATAAATTCACGACCCGTTCGGGTATAGTGTAAAATATGAAAAAAGGCAAACCACCCACGCTAGAAGATATTGCCCGTAAAGCGGGAGTTTCTGCCATGAGTGCCTCCGTAGTGCTAAACGGGGCGCGTTCCTCTACCCGAGTCTCCCCCGATACCCGCGCCCGTATTATGGAAGCCGCCCAAACACTAGGCTATCGCCCCAACGCAGTTGCACGTGGACTATCAAAACGGCGCATGGATACGATTGGCATTGTGGCAGTGATAGATGTGGACGAAATCAACGTCTACTTTCTGGAAGTACTGAACGGGCTACTCGAAGCCGTCGCGGTTCATGGGCAAAACGCGACTATCTTCTCTATCAAAAAATGGGAACAGGACGAAAAGCGCGTCCTCAAGTTTTGCGATGGACGTATAGATGGCGCGGTACTTATCGCTCCAAACCCCTCCTTAGAGTTTGCCAAGTCGCTACCCCAACACACCCCCTTCGTCTCTATTCATAGCGACAACTTTGTGCCGCGCATTAAGAATATCGAAGCCGATAATGAGGGGGGCGCGTACCAGATGGTGAAGTACCTTATCTCGAAGGGACACCGCAGAATTATGCACATCACTGGTAGCGAAGACCGCATAGGTGCAAGAGAGCGCATACAAGGCTACCGCAACGCCCTCCGAGATGCAGGTATCCCAGAAGACCCCTCCCTCCTCGTACCGGGCTACTTCAATAATCGGGCAGGGCGTGAGATAATGGAGAGCCTCCTCAAAAATCGCTCTACCACTCCCCTACCCACCGCTATCTTCTGCGCTAGTGATATGATTGCCTTTGGGTGCTTAGAAGCACTCACTGCCGCAGGGCTACGAGTTCCAGAAGAAATCTCTATCGCCGGCTTTGATGATAACATCATGTCTAAAATGACTGTCCCCCCTCTCACAACAGTACGCCAGCCTTTCCGTAAAATGGGACACTGGGCAATAGAGAACCTACTTCAACTGATTGAGAGCGAAGACACGCTACACCATACCGAAGGAGATGTATACCCAGCAGTATCATTTACCGAACGTTGCCCCGCAGAGTTGATTATCCGCGAATCGGTGGGAGTTGCGCCAGAAATGAAAGTGCTTACCCACCGCTAACTACACAGCATTGATATCCCTATCCCCTACTCGGAGGTATTTTCATGTCTCTCTTTGGCGACCTACTCGGCTCCCTTGCTACCCCCCCTTCCGGACGAAACCGCCGTATCTCCAGCAACGAACAACCCAACTGGAACGACGGAAACTTCGACATGACTCCCTTGCCTCCCGGAGCCATACTAGAGTTTCCTATTCTGGAAGGACCGGGGGTCATAAATCACATCTGGTTTACGAGCCACGCGGGAGGTATGAACGAACTCAACGCAGTCAGCCTAAGAATCTACTGGGATGGACGCGAAGAACCTGCCGTCGAAGTGCCTGTCGCCGAGTTTTTTGCAGTAGGGCAGGGTAAGCCCACCGTAGTCGAGAGCATCCCTGTACAGGTCTCACCTACCGGAAGCCTTACCTGCTACTGGCGAATGCCCTTCGCGAAGTCGGCGCGAATCGTCATTCAGAACGATAATCCAGACCGAACCACCGGTCTCTACTGGCAAGTAGACTGGGTACAACTCGACGAACTCCCTCCTGATACCCCCTACTTCCATGCCCGTTATCGTCAGGAGTACCCTGCTACTATGGGGCAGGACTACCTCATCGCAGATATAGAGGGAAGCGGGAAGTATGTGGGAACCGTTATGTCGGTGACAATGGCGCAAGACGGCTGGTTTGGGGAAGGCGACGACTTCTTCTTTATCGACGGAGAGGAGATTCCTAGCCTACAAGGTACAGGAAGTGAAGACTATTTTAACGACGCATGGGGGTTCCGCCAACGTACCGGTAACTGGTTCGGACAACCGCGTTGGCAGGGCTATAGCGCAGGAGATAGCGGAGTCTGTTACCGGTGGCACGTCCTAGACCCCGTACAGTTCACCACCTCACTCAAACTCGCCATAGAACACAAGGGCAACGAAGCAGAATCGGAGGACGGCTGGTATATCGAGCGTCCCGATTTCTTTAACAGCGTCGCATTTTGGTATCAAACGGGGCTACCCAAACTGTTTGGCGGGTTGCCCCCTTGGTCGGAGAGGTGTGTCCCTTGGGAACAGCACCACCTTGTAAGAACCTTCCTAACGGCAAAACCCGCAGATGGCAAAGTGAGCGTAGAGACACAAGGTTTTTTCGGTGGTCGTCCTGCCCTCGCATGGAACCCTCAAACCACAGGTTCTACTCTGGAACTTCCCTTTACAGTGCAAACAGAGGGGCGTTACGCGGTTCGCCTCACCGCGCTCTACTTACCTCAGTACGGCGTATTCGATATTCTGATAGATGGAGAGCGCGTACTACAAAACGTCAACTTTGGTAGCGGGGACGAAGAGACTGATTTGCTACTCGGAACGCACACACTTTCACAAGACGACCACACTCTCACCTTCCAAGTCAATGGAGACCCCAAGCCACTTGCGGTAGAGATGCTACGCCTCCTCAAACTACCCGCACCCGGTAAGCGCGAACTCCGAAACCATAACGAGGCGCACTTTATCCGTTTGGGTATCGGGAGGGCGTTGTACGCCTACCGCCTTGCCTACGGAGAGCTACCAGACACCTTGGCAACACTGGTCGAATCGGGGATTATGCCAGAGCGTTATCTCACTGACGAAAACTATCATCCCCTTATCTCTCATAGGGAGGGCGAGTATTTTGTGGCAGAGTGTACCGCTCTGGGCGGTTGGAGACATAAATGGCTCGGTTTAGATGCCAGACGCTGAAACGCTTTCCCGCGCTAACCCGTCTCTATCTATAACCATGAAACAAGAACTCATTACCACCCAAGAAGAGACCCCACTACCTCTTACATCACCTCTACTCAACGAAGAGACAGATAAGAGCGAAAACGCCCTGCCCCTAGAGGCAGAGAGTACTCTTGTTGCGTCGGTAAGCCAGCAAGTCAAGCGATACAACCGTTCCGTCTTTACGGGGGTACTCTCTTTCGGGCTGTTCACGATGCTCATCACCATTGGGTTAAAGATGCTCTTTAGTCAAGTAGAACTACAAGACGCTATCGCTATTCTCGCGATATTCAGTTCAGTGCTTCTCTTTCTGTTTGGATTTTATGTTATCGTTCGCCCCCGACAAAAACTTCACGAAGAGAAAAAGCAACTCAACGAACTCATTCGCCAGAAAAACCTACAGAACATCGGTACTCTGGTAGAGGTGATGCGCCTCGAAAAAGAGATGAACACCACCGACGCACAGCAGAGCCTAACGGAACTCCTTCCCCAACTCCGCCCCGAACACGCCTCCCTGCTCAATCGCCGCCAACGGGGTCTTCTACGTAACGTCCTCAATACGAATATCGAACACATACTCAATCGTGATGTCAGCCACCTGTTTACTCCCGTAAGCCTCCAAAACCCCGCCAACCGCCGCGCCATAGAGTTTCGGGTCGCTATTATGAAAGCAATCGCGCAGGTAGGAACCAAAGAGGACTTACCCATTATCGAAAAGTACGCGACTATGGAGGCAGTCAGCGAGACCCAGCAGGTCGTAAAAAACGCTGCTCAGGAGTGCTTGCCCCTCCTACAAATCCGTATCGCCGAGCAAGAAGACAAAAACACCTTGCTACGCGCCTCTAGTGCCGAAGCGCACTCTCCCGAAACCCTACTGCGCCCCGCCTCCCCTACGCAAGACCCCGCAGAACTACTACTCAGACCCCACGGTAAGGAATAACATGGACTACGTTCCCGCCGAAGAAGAGAGAAAAAAACTTACAAGCAGAACCACTCGCTCCATTCGTAATGCAAACGGCTTCTTTACGGCGTGGATGTGTCTTTTTACAGCAACAGCCTTTGCTTTTGCGGTGGTTATAGCGCGACAAAAAGGGCTACCAGAGAAAACGATACCCTATCCTCTCTTAGCGTGTCTCACCGGAGAGGTGTTTGCGGGAATTCTGGTATGGGAGCGTAGCAATCGTAAAGCAGGAAGGGAGAGTAAACGGTTTGCGGAGACAGCGAAGATAGAGCAACTACCCACACTCCTAGAAGCAATGAGTTTTCCTTGCCAAGACCACGTAGAACTGCTTAGAACAAAAATTACAGAGTTGCTTCCCCTCGTTCGTGAGGAACACGCCGAACTCTTCAAGTCTCAACACAGGCGTATACTGAGAACAAACTACCTTGTCTCTACCCTAAATGCAGAGGTAATGAGTCCACACCCCAAAGTGTGGTTTACCGCCGTCTTTCAGGCACTGCCTTATATCGGAACACAGGAAGAACTAGACTGGGTGAAGGGGATACTCGAACAGAAGAACGTAAATCCGGAACTCAAGGAGATGGCGTACCAGTGCCTACCCGCCCTAGAAGCAAGGGTCGTGCGCCTTAGTAATCGCAACACCCTCCTACGCGCCTCTAGTGCCGAAGCACACCCTCCCGAAACCCTACTGCGCCCCGCCCCCGCTACCCAAGACCCCGCAGAACTCCTGCTTCGCCCCGAAAACCACGACTAACACAGAGGGACACCCCAATTGAGGTTTGACTACTACAATCCGTACCTATTACTGAGATATTGAACAACAGACGTGAGATAATCTCCTCTCCGTCTATCTACGCACGCCGTAACCAGAGTGACAGGACATTCTTTATAGGAGCCTTTGCGGTGAATTACAGGAAGGCAGTAGTACGCATCCTTTGGGTTATCCAACTCTATATCCCAGATACCTCCTGCAACCTTGCGTAGCGTTTCCCCGATATAGCAACTGAGTGCCTCAATGATGGTGCTTTCCGAATCGGTTCGGGTTTGTTCACGGGATGTATAACGATTGAGTATCCAAGTTTCCAATACCGTTAAGGACGCAATCGAATAGTCCAGATGCACCGCGACATCAGGCGAAACATAACTATAAAGGGTTGCCAATGTCTCGTCCATCTGAAATAGCCAGTATTCAAATTCATCACGAGTAAGCCTTCCGATATTCAACACATCCTCACATCTCAATGTGCAAAACATCAGTCTCGCATCGCAAAGGGTCATCCAAAATTAGATTCTTGAACTTCCCTATGTCAGGTCTACTTACGGCGTTTGGGAGTACTTCCCGTTGCGAGTGCGGCTTCGCGCTCCGCCTTCTGACGTGCGAGGCTCGCTTCTGTTATCATCGTACCCAGCATATAGTCAGCGAGGGGAACCAGTACACAGAAGTTTTTCATCATATAGCGGTGGTGGAGTTTGTGATGTTGGCGCAAAAACTGGAACCAGCGGAACCGCTCTACAAAGTGCTTGCGGGGAACGTGCATATTCCAGTGCATATACTCATACACCACAAAATAGAGAAAACAGGAGAGAACTGCCCCAATAGCGGTACCGGGGAGAAACTTCTCAATAAGCAAGATAAGCGGGAGATGTACCAACACAATCGCGGGAAGCGCATAGGGCTTTAGAAGGATATGCTCCACCTTCTCCTCGTCCACAAAATAGGTGTCGTCACCCCGATACAGACCATGATGTACTACCGTGTGTCCGCGAAACGCCTCTTTGGGAGAGCGCGGATGGTGCATCCAAAGGTTATGCCAATACCACTCGAAGAAACTACCGTAAACAACCCATGCTAAAAAGGAGAGAGACTGAGAGAGTACTGGATTCACTAAGGACGTTGCTCACTTTCTGGTGTTTTTGAGATAACTCTATTATACCCTAAAGTAACGGGTAAGCCGTGCTTGCGGTTTCACGAACGCACAAAACCGCCTATCTTCGCACCACACGTTGCCTAGGTTTGGTATCGTGGCGAATAATGCGCTTATCCTGACCGGGGTCGTCGGTGTTATCCAGTTCGTAGTCCAGCACATTGTTTTCGGGGTGTGCATCGGGTTCATTTGCCCGAACTACCACACTACACATAAACTTCTTCGCCCCAACGGGAGTGGCTACCACCGTAAGCGTCACCTTCTCTTTGGGCTTTATGCTCCCAATCTGAGCCGCGACCACCCCATTTACCGGTGTTATCTGCCCGTCCTTAGAGAGCGTGGAACTGACCAGTTTAAGGTCTTCCGGTAGAGACAAGGTAAGCACAACTCCACTCGCCTCGCCTTTTCCGTTATTCGTTGCGGTTACAGTAAGGGTATACGACTGACCAACCGTCACCTTGTCCGGTTTGCGTTGCATACTTACTACAAGGTCGGTAGGAGTTATCGGTTTCCACAACCCTTTCGCACGGATAACTACTATCTGCTTCTCATTAAGAAAAGCCAACCCATCTTCCCCCCAACGAATTAGGTTTCGCACTTCGTTTCCTGCATCGGGTACTAC
>OMJJ01000251.1 GCA_900299305.1 bacterium
GAACCCGCGACGTACTAGAGGCGGCAGGTACAAAATGGAACTTCCTCAAGTTCTCGCCCGGTCTCGTGGGCGGTCACTGTATTGGGGTAGACCCCTACTATCTTACCGCTATCGCGCAGAAGCACGGCTACCACCCTCACCTCATTTTGGCAGGTAGACGCTTGAACGACGGGATGGGCGCGTATGTGGCACAACGCCTTATAAAGATGCTCTTCAAGTCTAAGGTCGCCGTAAAGGATGCGAAAATCGCTATCTTGGGGCTAACCTTCAAAGAGAATGTTCCCGACCTACGCAATAGCCGCGTTCCCGACATTGTACAGGAACTCGCCGAGTACGGTATCACACCGCTCATTCACGATGCGGTGGCAGAACCCCACGAGGCAGAAGAGGAGTACGGCGTTCATCTTGCGAGTTGGGACGACCTGAAAGACCTAGACGGAGTGATTGTGGCGGTAGCGCATAATCGGTATATCCGCGAAGGGGTAAGCACCGTAGAGGCGATGCTCAAGCCCGGCGGCGTACTGATTGATGTAAAGTCGCTCTTCAAACCCGAAGACGTTTCCGAGCAGACAAACTACTGGTCGCTATAGACGAAAGGACGGCAGCGAGATGGCTATTGGCATAGGCATTGCAGGAACGGGGTGGGTTTCGGGAGAGCATATCAAATCGTATCAGAAGCACAAAGATACGGAGGTGGTAGCAATCTGGAACCGCACCAAAGAGAACGCCGAGCGCAAAGCGCAAGAACTTGGCTTGACCAACGCGAAAATCTACGATTCCTATGAAGCCATGCTAGAAGACCCCAATGTGCAAGCCATCTCGCTCTGTACTCCCCCCCATACCCACTCCAAAGAGACCATACAGGCGGCAGAGGCAGGTAAGCATATCCTCATCGAAAAATCGATTGCAAACGACCCTAAGTCGCTAGGCGCAATGCAACGCGCCGTCGAAAAAGCGGGAGTGCGTACCGTCGTCAGTTTTGTGCTTCACTGGAACCTTGAGTTTATGTGGATTAAAAAGATGCTGGAGCAACAAGCCATAGGCAAAATCTTCTATGCGGAGGTGGACTACTGGCACAACATTGGGCCCCAGTATGTGCAGTTTCATTGGAACCGCAAAAAAGAGGTCGCAGAGAGCGTTCTGCTAAGTGCAGGGTGTCATGCCATAGATGCGCTACGCTACTTTGTAGGGCAAGAGGTAACAGAGGTATCCGCCTACTCCAACCTTCGCAACGATGTCTATGAGTACGATACCAACCTCGTAGGCATTATGAAGTTCGCCGACGGCACACTCGGCAAAACCTCCGCCTCCTTCGACTGCCAGTGTCCCTATCTGTTTAATATCGACCTGCTAGGCGATAAGGGAACCATTCGCGATAACAAAATCTGGGCGCAGGAGTACTTTGCGGGTCAGACCGACTGGGTAAGCGTCCCCACCGTCCGCCCCGACAGTGGAGACGTAGCACACCACCCCTTCGATGGCGAGATTTCGCACTTCATTGAGTGTATTCAGAGCGGCACGGAGTCGCCTGTAAACCTCGCCGATGCCGCGAAGACCCATGCCGTCTGCTACGCAATGGACAGAAGCGCACGAGAGAACCGCCCCGTTACCCTTGCCGAGATACAATCCGAGATAGACGGGTAGGAAATCCACCCCTTTAGCTCTCACCCCATCCTAGCCTTCCCCTTCACAAGGGGAAGGAACGTCGCCTCCGAAGAGAGGCTTTCACCCTCTCAAAACTGAGCAGGTAAGGGTGCATTGCAAGTCTCCACCTTGTAAAGGGGGGAGATTTAGAGGGGGTGAGTGCCTTCCAGTAACATTTCCCCCGCTAATTCTCATGCCCCTCCATCTTCCCAAAGCGTAACTGATAGAACAGGCTAAACGAGACAGGGCTACTGCCATACGCCGCGAGTAGCGTACTGGGGAACGTGTAGAAGTCGAGGGATGCGCCGATGCCCTGGTCACTGCTAGGCAGTACCCGAAAGCGGTAGAGACCTCCCAGTGTCCACTTATTCACCCGATAGATTCCTGCGGGGACTCCCACCAGTTCGTCTTTAGCCACGTTCTCGAAGCGTCCAAACCACGTAGTTTGCCCTCGGTTATATGCCCCTTCCAACATCCACGCCTCTGACGTACCCCTCTCTTTGATGTTTCTGCCGTACCCCAACAGCACGGCGATATTGTCGCCGCTACCGAAGGGGCGATTATACTGTGCCGAAGCCGTAAGCCGATGTGCATTGCCTGTCTCCAGTGCCTCCGGTTGGTGAAGCGCGGCATAAGAGGTCTGAAAACTCCAGTTTGGGGTTGGGTTGTAGGTTATGCGACCCGCATAGGAATCGAAGCGCATCCTGTCGAAATCGTAGCGGTTTTCGTTGGGTTCACGTCCTGTAAAGACCGCGGTTTCGGCTTTCCACTTACTCCCAAAGGTAAGCCCCGCAGTGGCTACCCCAAACGTGATGTGCGTACCATCAAACCAGTGGTGTGCGATAGGCGCAATCGGGTTGTCCCAACTGCTAGGGCGATGTTGGAAAGCAGAAGCACCCATTGGCGGCTCTCCTACTGGGGCAAGATAGACAAATCCGCGTGTGTTACGATTAAGAGCCTTGGAGTAGGTGAGAGCCAACTCCATAAAGAGGTCGTGGGGGTGTTGGCGGTCTTTAAGGGGGCTACCCAAGTACGACTCTCCCGTCTGGAACAGGTTGGGGTAGCCTTTGCCACTTATAAGAAGCGGGTCGAGAGACATCATGCCGCGTAGTCCAAGTGTACCACCTCCGGTGTCGCGTTGCGCCATAAACATATACTGCGACGGTGTGAAAAACTGCCGCTCTCCGCGCTTGCCTCCCGAATCGGTGTAGACCGCGCCAATCATACCCATCTGCATCGTCTGATAGCGACCCGATACCCCCATTTTGGCATAGAGGGGACTACTGTCCGGTTGCCATGAAGTACCTGAACCTTCGCGGTTCATTGCCCAATCGCCGAGAGTACCTCGCATCATCGGCATCTCTTCCATAACCGTTATTTCGAGGGCATTTAGGTCGATTTTCCCAAGCCTACCGTGCCCGCTATGCTGACCATCTACACACTGAGCGCACACCCCGCGCTTTTTACCACCTTTTGAGTTTATATCTGCGAGGAGGTTCGCGCCACACCCGCAACTGTTTTCGTAGGCGCACTCGTCACAGCCCCCCTTGCCAATACAGCACGAGTAGCGTGTTTCCGAGATAAGGGTACGCTTCGCAAGTGTCATGGCTTGGGCATAAGCGACGTATTCGGGGGCATCTTGTGGCTTACCCGCTCCCGCCATACCCTGTTGTGTCGAAGGCAGTATCTTGAGGGTTTTTAGGTCAACTTTCCCAAAGCCGGTAGTACCGCGCCCTATCTTCCACGCCCCGTAGCACTCTCCGCAAACTCCCTTGCCTTGTGCCAAGTTCGCGCCGCAGTTACAAGAGCCGTTGGTTTTGGCGCAGGTGTCGCACCCGTCCGTCTGTGCTTCGGTGGGCTTCTGCATACAACAGGCGTACTTTCCCTCTTTTAGTAGGCGCGTTTTGTAGGCATCTAGCGCAATACGTGCTTTTGAGAGGTGTTCTCCTGCTTTGGAGGGGGGCTTGGGATTTTCGCCGCTAGGGGGATGTGCCAGCGTAGGCAACCCGATATCCAGTAGCAGAAAGAGGCTGACGGCAAGGGTAATACTTTTAAAGGTGCTCATTTAGTGACTCCTTTTACCTCGAGTACAAAGGGGGTGGTTATCACCTTTCCTGACCTCTGAAACTGCCCCCATGCCTTGTATATCCCTGGCTTTGGGAACCGACTATTAAACGTTACCGAGCCGCTTTTGGACTGTGCTACTCCTGCCTCGTCCTCCATTGGGTGACTATGCACAAACGTCTGACCATCTTGGTGTATTATCATCAGATGACCATACGCACCAAGATAGGGTTCCAAGTCGGTAACTGGTTTTCCTGTGCCTACATCGGATAGGCGGAAGGTGAGGGCGGTGGTCTTGCCTATTGGGAGGCTCTTCTCTTGTGGGAGGAAGGTAGCCTTAACTCCCTCTATTTCTAGGGTAGTAGGGGTTGGTTTTAGGTTTGTGTCCCATGTAGGTGCACTGCCCTTTACTTTCAGGCTCGTACCAAGTACCTGTGACCCTGCCCCTTTTGGCGCAACATCCGCAAATAGTCGGTACTCTCCTCCTGCGGGGAACGTTACGCTTGTGGTAAAAACGCCCTCCTCTTGGGCTTCGGGGTGTTCATGAGCAAACCAACCGAGGTCACGGCTTACGATAATGAGGTGGAACAGTTTGGTATGCGCCTCATCGAACTGCTTCACAAGGGCTTTTGTTTTCGTCTCTCTTATTACCAGTTTGAGGGGGGTTGGCTCTCCCGCTTTTGCGTTTGGTGCGTCTACCTGTTCCACATAGTAGGGCTTGGGGCGTGGCTTGCGGTTCTTGAGTGCCTCTGCGTCATTCACCGAGACCTTGAACATTACGTTAAACGGCTTGGGGTCGCCCGGAACAGTAAGTGTCAAATCGACTTTGTACTCTCCGCCATGAGGAAAATAGCACTCTATCCCGTAGTCACCGGGAACCCCTTCGCTATGGATTTTGGGCTTTTGAGAGGGCATACCGGGCATGGCGGGCATGGTGATAGTCGCTAAAGCGGTAGCCCGAATCACTCCTGCCGCTCCGAGTACGGGGTCGTTATCGGTGGTATCGGTTAGGCGGAACTCAATGTCGATAGTCTCTTCGGCATAGATACCACCTTCCGGTATCCGCAGTTCCACCGCATACTTTCCCGCTTTGGCAGTCGGGTTTTGTGGGTTCGCCGAAGCGAATGTGGTTAAGTTTAGGGCTAAAAATAGGACAAATAGAGCACGTCCCAAGATGCGCTGTAAAGGCATGAACATGGATAGATTCCTTCCTGAAATGAGTGCATACGAGGCAACCAAGAGAGGTTCATTTTAGAAAGGCGGGGCGCGAGAGGAGAGGGGAGAGGCAAGATTGTTATCTGGTAACGCTACTGCGGGTAGGCACTGTGTGAGTGGAGTACAAGGGCTAACGAGAATTACGCAGTGCGATAGATGGGATACGACACCATACTCCATCTGTCCCCCAAACGTGCTTTCGGACTTCTTTAGTGGGACTTTGGGCATAGATGGAGCGACGGTACAGGTACACGTCTGGATATTACTGCCGTTTGAGAGAGGGCTAGGTGGTACACACCTATTTGTGGCTGTAGTGGGAGTACAGCAGGAGGCTGTGAGCGAAGCCATGCCACAACACTGGACGGGTTGTGTGGGCTGGATAGCACGGTGTATAGTCGTGAGGCAACGGCTTGGAAGTATAGAGGTTACTACCAATAGAAGAGCCATTATTAGTTTTAGAACGGGTGCTATCCGCATGGTGGTTATTCTGAAATAGGATACTACCTCTATGATACGCTATTGAAGATAGATTTTGTTACCTCTACCTGCAAAAAGTGATGTATCGAACTCAATATAGGGCTAGGCTGCCGAGCGCATCTCAAGTTGGGAGCAGGTACTAAGCTCTTGGCAAAGACGTTCTTTGTAGGCTTCTAGTTGAGTGTAGAGGGCTTTACTCGAAGTGATGTCACCAGTCTGACCTAACTGCTCCAACTCGTCACAGACGGCACTCATGGGGTGCGCCATAATACTGCGGCAACTGCCCTTTAAGGTGTGAGCAGTAGAAGAGAGGCGATGTGCATCTCCCTCTGTTATAGCGGTATGTACCGCCTCCATCTGCGTATCCACTACCTCCAAAAAGAGCGTTATCATCTCGTGTACAAACTCCGCGTCTTGTCCGCACATCTCATTCAGTGCCGCTAAGTCGAAAGCGGATTCCTGTGCTTCTTCCGACTGCGAGAGGGAAGCGGGGGGATTTGGTACAGAGTTGCCTCCCCGATGGTAGGCACTCAGAAGCCGGTTTAGCCGTTCGGACGAGATAGGTTTGGAGAGGTAGTCGTCCATTCCTTGCGCTAGACACTTCTCTCTATCGCCTTCCATCGCATGAGCCGTCATCGCGATAATCGGGGTGTGCCTTCCGATAGTGTCTTCGTGTTCGCGTATAGACCGGGTTGCCATGTAGCCATCCATGATGGGCATCTGTATATCCATGAGAACCACGTCGAAGGTGCGCTCTTCCCACAGTACTACCGCTTCTGCCCCATTTTGTGCTAGGCTCGTGTTGCATCCCCATTTATCCAGTAGGCGCAGGGCAAATTTCTGATTGATGAGGTTGTCTTCACAAAGCAGTACTCGTAGCCCCGTGAGCGACTGTGTAAGGTCGGCGGCAGGTATAACGGGCGCAACCGTCTCGGTTTCGTAACGCTCTGGGCTCTCTACCAACTTAACCAGTTTATTGAACAGTAGCGACTGACGTATGGGCTTGGTAAGAGTATCGGTGAACTGCGCCCTAAGTTCTGGTTCGGCGTGTCCCATAGAGTTAAGTAGGATAATGGGGAGGTCTTTGTCTCCAATCTGGTTGCGAAGGGCAGTTGCTAGCATCGCTCCATCCATCTGCGGCATCTGCATATCCGTCAGAACCACATCGAAACTGTCCAAACGCAACGCCTCCAACGCATCCCTTGCACTCTCCACACACACACGAACACAACCCCAAGAACCCAACTGCTCCGACAAAATACGACGGTTCACCTCGTTGTCATCCACCACCAAAACACGTAGACCCGACAGACTACGAGGCGCACGACGGATATCTGCTCCCATACTCTTCGACTTTGATAACGACAACTCACACCAGAACAGGCTACCCACGCCTAACTCACTCTCCACACCTATCTCACCACCCATCAACTGCACCAACTGACGACAGATAGTCAAGCCCAAACCCGTACCCCCATACTTGCGGGTAGTGGTTCCGTCTACCTGAGTAAAGTTCTCGAATATCGCTCCCAAACGCTCTGGAGGGATGCCAATACCCGTATCCCGCACCTGCAAACGGAGGCGTACCCTATCCTCACTCTCTCCTGCCAACTGACCCTCTAGCACCACCTCTCCCTTCTCGGTAAACTTGATAGCGTTTGCGAGTAGGTTGGTGAGTATCTGTCTTAGGCGTACCTCATCGCCCTGCACCATTTCGGGGCAGTGACTGGGTAGGAGGCAGGCAATCTCTAGCCCTTTTTGGTGTGCTTTGGGGGCGAGGAGTTCGGTAACGCTCTCCATGAGTTCTCTTAGGTTGAGGTCGTGGTTGTCGATGCTGAGTTTCCCTGCTTCGATTTTGGAGAAGTCTAGGATGTCGTTGATGATGGTGAGGAGGGTATCTGCGGACTGTTGGATGGTCTTCACGAAGTCGTACTGTTCGTTGTTTAGGGGGGTATCTCTTAGGAGTTCGGTCATTCCGAGGATACCGTTCATGGGGGTACGTATTTCGTGGCTCATATTGGCGAGGAACTCGGACTTTGCTTTTGCAGAGGCGAGGGCAATGTCACGAGCGCGTTGCAAGTCCAAAGCCTGCTCTTGTAGTAAGACAGACTGTTGCTCTGAAAAATGTTTTGCTTGCTCTAACTGTTGGGTGTAGGTTTTGAGCCGCTCTTCCACAAGCTTGCGTTCGGTAATGTCGGACACCATCACGATATAGCCTTTTGCTTGCGCCTCACCTAAGTCGAGGGCATAGTGGTGCCATTCAAAGTAGGTACGGACATCGTTGTTATCCTTTTGCCAGTCCATCCACTCTAGGTCTTTTAGTTTGGCGAACGTGATTTCAGCCGGAAGAACACTATCAACAGGTTGCCCCAGTGCCTCACTCTCGGTGTAACCTAGTACCTCCAATGCCTTTTGGTTCATATCGAGAACGATACCAGTCTCGTTTACCAGTAGCACTCCCTCTTCCATTCTATCAAAAACAACGTCTCGCGCTATGGGAGTGGCTACGAACATCTGGTAGCGCTTCATAGCGATAAGGGCGAAAATGGCAGTGGGGGTACAGAGAATGCAGGTGTAGTCGAACGGCACATCCATCCAGTGAAACAGGTCGGCAAATACACCTATAGAGGGGGTAAGGGTTCCCACAAACACCGTGTAGGACTGCCTGCGGTAGATTTTGGGTGCACGCCATGCTTTTACACCTATGATAAAAATTAGGGATAGAGAGCAAGCAAGAGAGTACTGGATGTCCCAGTCCAACAAACGTCCCGAATGAAACTGAAACATGTTAAAACTATGATAGTGGTAGATACTCAGGTTTGTGAGAAGAGTATGGTGCCAGTGATTTGTGAGGAGTGCTACTGCCATAAAAGTAGGCTCTAGGAGCAGGGCGACAGGTATCCACTTTGCGAGTTTAAGGGTGGGATTATTGAAGTGGAGGGCATAGAGCAAAAAGAAGGGGACAGTGTAGAAACAACCCAGATTTTTGAGTACAAAGCAGAGGTACTTCCCTTGAACAGAAGTACTCATTAGTTCACCCAAATAGAAGTATGTCCAAATACTGAGACAGAGGGAACCGATAGCAAAGGCGGTAGCCACTGTCCCTGCTTTGTGGCGCATTTCCCATGCCGCCCTTGAGACACATAACGAGATGGTTGCACAGACACCTAGAAGCAGGTACAGTCCGAGAACATGTAGGGGCATTGGGGTTTCCTCAAGAAATCGTTCGAGGAGGCGTTACGAAAAGAGTACCTCCTCCATCTCATTCGGCTTGACGTGCGGCGAAATCTTGTGTCCCTCTGCTTCTAGTACCGCATACAGCGCGGCTAGAGCGACATCGACCTGTTGGGGGTTGGGGACACGAGTCGTTAGGTATTGCGACCACATACCGGGCGCAAACGCCGCCATCATAATACGATTATGGCGATATTTCCCCGCGACTTTAATAGCTTCGTAGGCGATTCCAGCCACCGGGGGGAGCATGGAGATATGGAGGAGTACCCTAAGATAC
>OMJJ01000252.1 GCA_900299305.1 bacterium
ATCGTGGTTTTCTAGTGCCAGCATTACCCCCCGCTCATAAGCGTACTCGGCGCACTCTTTTAGCCCTGCGATTACGTTTTGCCGTGCGGTTTCTCTGTCCTCTCCTGCCCTCACATTACCCGCGAACACTCTTAGAGTGGGTGCGCCCAAAACCACCGAGTTATCTATCCAGTTTTTGGTCATCTGGATATGCTGTTGGCGCAACGCCGCATCCGGTTGTGCGAAGTTATTACCCACCGCTGTTCCCGAAATCAGCATTCCCTGCCTATGGCACTCTTGCTTCACCAAGTTGAGATAGGTGCGTTCGGTGGTAGGGAAGTAGTAGGAGGTCAGTTCTACCCCCTCAAAGCCGATTTTCTGGCACAGTGTGATAAACTCAAGAAGGCTCATCTCTCCTCCCTGAATCTCTTTGCGATACGAATAGGCACAGCACGACAGGCGCATTTGCAGACTCCTAGAGTAATTTTGTTCAGAGTAACATATTTTTCCCGCTACGTCAACAGAGGCACAGGGTATAATAGCCGTTATGAACAGTCATGGCTCCCGCTCTCATCTTAATCACAAATCGTTTTCGTTTGAGGTAAGGCACACCTCCCAAGAGATGGGGGTATCTGGGCGTTGCGGTACTCTGCATCTCCCTCATGCCACCGTCGAAACGCCTATCTTTATGCCCGTTGGCACACAAGCCACCGTAAAGGCAATGACCCCCGAAGAGTTGTGGGAGATAGGGTATCGGCTGATACTGGGCAACACCTACCACCTCCACCTCCGTCCCGGCGAGAACCTCATGGAAAGAGCTGGAGGGCTACACCGTTTTCAGGGGTGGGACGGGGCGTTACTCACCGATAGCGGCGGATTTCAGGTGTTCAGCCTAACAGGGCTACGCCGTATTGGCGAGGATGGAGTAGAGTTTCAGTCGCATATAGACGGCTCTAAGCACCTATTTACCCCCGAAACCGTGATGGAGATACAGCGCAAAATCGGGGCAGACATTATCATGGCGTTTGATGAGTGTCCCCCGTACCCTAGCACGTGGGAGTACGCTAAAGCCGCGAATGACCGTACCCACCGTTGGGCGGAGAGGTGTATGGTAGCATACAATTCCGCAGGACGACGCGCCGCCGGTGGTTGGCAACAGACCCTCTTCGGGATTGTGCAGGGCAGTTGCTATCGTGACTTGCGGGAGGAGAGTGCGAAAACCCTTATCGCGATGGATTTCCCCGGCTATGCGATAGGAGGGCTTGCCGTTGGGGAGACCCTCGAAAACCGGAATGCCGCGATTAGTTGGTGCAACGCGCTTCTACCTACCGAAAAACCCCGCTACCTCATGGGGGTAGGAACCCCTATCGACATTATCGACGCGGTTCAGCGTGGGGTAGATATGTTCGACTGCGTACTGCCCACCCGCAATGCCCGAAATGCACAGGTGTTTACCTCTCGCGGGGTACTCAACCTACGAAATGCTCAGTTCTCCGCCGACTTCACCCCGCTAGACCCCTACTGTAGTTGCCGAGTCTGTCGCCGCCATACCCGCGCCTATGTGCGCCATCTCTTCCAAACCAACGAGATACTGGGTTGCCGCCTTACTACCTATCACAACCTCCATTTCTTCTATCAACTGATGGCGCACCTACGTGATGCCTTGAAAGAAGGCTCGTTCCATGCCTTCCGAACCGCTTTTTTAAGAGATTATCAGCGGTGGGAGGAGGAAGAGGAACCCTCAGAGGCGAATCAGAGGGCATAACAAATCTGTGTAAGGAGTTTGATACCATGCGCTTACGGCTCTTTAAGAGTAGTTTTCTGGGAGCGGCTCTCCTACTACTACTCTCCACAAATCTTTCGACGTGCCACGCCTTCCAGTCTCAAATGTCGCCCAACGACCCCAAAGATGGAACAAAGAAGACCCCCAAAGGCTTTGTACGTCTCTTCGATGGCTCTACCCTAAAAGGTTGGCATCTGGATGGAGGACATGGACCCGGTTATGTTCCCAAAGACAATGTTCTTATCGTCCCTGCGGATGGGGGTGGCAACCTCTATACCGATAAGGTCTACTCCGATTTCGTCTTCCGATTCGAGTTTCGGGTGGACAAAGCAGGTAACAACGGAATAGGGCTTCGTGCTCCCGGTCATGGCGATGCCGCTTACGTTGGAATGGAGTGCCAAGTTTTAGATGACTACGACTCCTCGTATGCTAACCTGCTTCCGGGGCAGTATCACGGCTCTATCTATCGTGTGCTTCCTGCCAAACGCGGCGCAACGAACCACGCGGGAGAGTGGAACGAGGAGGAGATAACCGCGATAGGACGGCATATCAAGGTAAAGGTGAACGGTAAGGTGATTGTGGACGGCGACCTAAACTCCGTAAACGACCCCGCAACGATTGCCGAACACCCCGGTATGCTACGTGAAAGCGGTTTTATTGGGTTTCTGGGTCATGGACCTAGCGAAGTGCAGTTCCGCAATATCTTTGTGAAAGACCTCTCGAAACCCACAAAAGATAATCAGGCTCCGCAAGGCTTCGCCGCCCTCTTCAATGGTAAAAATTTGGATGGTTGGAAGGGACTGGTAAAAAGCCCCCCTGAACGTGCCAAAATGAGCGCAGAGGAGTTGAAATCGGCAACCGAAAAAGCGACGGAAGAGGCTCTCAAACACTGGACAGTAGTGGATGGGGTTATCCATTATGATGGTAAAAACGACAGTCTCTGTACCGTAAAAGACTACAAAGATTTTGAGATGTTCGTCGATTGGAAAATCAACCCCAAGGGCGACAGCGGAATCTACCTGCGCGGTAGCCCCCAAGTACAGATATGGGATAGAGCGGAAGGCTCTGGTGGTCTATACAACAACCAGAAGAACCCTAGCAACCCCACCCACAAAGCCGATAATCCCGTAGGTGAGTGGAACCATATGCACATTGTGATGGTAAACGACAAAGTAACCGTCTACCTGAATGGGCAACTGGTTGTCCACAATGTAACGATGGAGAACTATTGGGAGCGTAATAAGCCAATCTACCGTACCGGTCAGATAGAGCTACAACATCATGGGGACGAACTGTTCTTCAAGAACATCTACCTTCGAGAAATCCACGCCAAAGAGTAGATACTATTGCTCACCCCCTCTAAGTCTCCCCCTTAACAAGTGGGAGACTTGCAATACACCCTTACCTGCTCACTTTTCAGAGCAGGTAAGCCTTTTGTCAGAGGCGAGATTCCCTCCCCTTGTAAAGGGGAGGGTTAGGGTAAGGTGAGTGCGAACCCCCATCTCTACCCCACCTATGCTACAGGTGCGGGGATAATATGCCCTCCGTTCTCTCCTAAATCTGGTAGATCGATACCCTGTTGGACAAGCAGCGTAGAGAGTTGTCCGCCGTGATGAATGTCGTGTGAGAGTATACGCCAAATCACCCACTGATAAGGTATTGCGTACTCTACCTCCCAATAGGTAAACCGAAATGTCGTAGCGAGGTCTACCACTGTCCACCGTTGTAAGTTACTCTCCACCATTCTCCAACTGGCTTCGAGCCAATAGATAAGTGCTTCAGGGTCTTCCGAAACGGAATCGTGTAGAAGTGCCTCTCCTTTATAGTAGGGCGTTATCTCTTGGTTCAGTTCGGCACTACCCGGTGCTTTCATACGATGGAACCAGTCTATTCTGCCATACGCGATATGCCCTACTATCTCTCCTACAGAACGATGTTCGGGATGGGGTCTATAGCGCAAATTTTCAGGCGTAAGCCCGTGTACAGCAGAGACTAGACTCTGCTGGTAGCCCTCCCACCCGCTATACACGGTCATAAGGGAGGGCATTTCGTGGTTAGTAGACATGAACAGTTCCATCAGCGCGGCGTAGTAGCGGCATAAAGGCGCGTTGGTAGGGGTATTTTGCCGCAAGGGCTTCGTCTAGGTCTATGCCCAGTCCGGGACGCTCATTGGGGTACAGATGTCCTTCCCTCAGTTCACAGGCTCCGGGCGTTACCTCGTAAGCGAGTTCTGGGTGACGGGTGTACTCTTGAATACCAAAGTTGGGTATCACGCTCTGCACGGCAACGGATGCCGCTTGCCCAATAATCCCTATGTCGGCGGCTCCGTGCATGGCACTGCGTACATTAAACGGCTCGGCAAGCGTGAGTATCTTCTTTACCTCACTGATACCCCCGCCATGTATCGGCTTGATGCGAATGTAGTCAATCCACTTGTTCATAAAGAGTGGGAGGCAGTCCCAACGAGAGGTAAGTATCTCGCCAATAGCAAGAGGTGTTACCGATGCCTGCCGCACCAGGCTCCAACTCTCGCGGTGTTCTGGCATGAGGGGGTCTTCCAAAAAGAATAGGCGATAGGGCTCCATCTCCTTTGCCATACGCGCCGCCGCAATGGGATCTAGTTGCTCGTGTGCGTCGTGGAGGAGTTCTATCTCGTTTCCGAGTTGGGCACGCATATGGGCAAACAGTTTCGGCGCGTTGACAAGATACGGGGTCGGTTCGTAGATAGCGGTAGAGGGCGTACCCGGACTGAGCGGCGGCAGGATACCCACAATACCTTGTGCGCCATAGTTCCCAACCTGACAGCGTACCGCTCTAAAGCCGCGCTCCACTATCTGCCTTGCGCTGTCTTCGCACTCTACTTCGTCGCGTCCGCTGGCATGGGTATAGCACATCACTTTGTCGCGGGCTTTGCCGCCAAGTAGTTGATATACCGGCAGGTTCGCAACTTTGCCCTTTATGTCCCATAAGGCGATGTCGATAGCGGCTATCGCCGCCATGAAGATGGCTCCGCCGCGCCAGTAGCCTTGTCGGTACAACAGTTGCCAAATATCCTCTATTCGGTGTGGATCATGCCCTATAATCAGGTGGGAGATGTGGCGAATTGCCTCTGCGACTATCAGCTCGCTCCCGTTTAGCGTTCCTTCCCCTACCCCATACAGACCGGGTTCATCGGTCATTACCTTCACAAAGACGAAATTCCGTCCCGGACAGGTAACAACTACCTTCACTTCTGTTATTTTCACAAGCGGTAAGCCCCCTCCTTATCAGATGATAGCGTCGCCCTGTGTAGCGGCTCCACTTACTTGCCTGTTCGCGATAACAGATGGCTTTTCCTTGCTTTCGAGAGTGTATTTACCACCAATCCAAGAAAAAAGGGAAGCCTGTGATTGTACAGACTTCCCTCTCAAAACGCACACCAAAGAGACTACTCTTCGTCGTCCGCCATACCTTCTCCTATGGTGGAGAAGCGTTCTAGCATCGCGCCAAAGTCCTCTTCTACATCGTCGGTATCCACATCAATATCTTCGCTGTCAAAGTCTCCGATGGGTAGGAGTTCTTCAACTTCCGGCTTGGGTTGTGTGGGTAGCATACTCTCTGGAATCTCCAAAGATTTATCCTCTACTTCAGGTCGGCGCGGTACTTCGGCAATAAGCGGAGTACCGTCCGGCTTGGCGAGTTCGAGGCTACGATAGTAGGGTAGACCAGTTCCCGCAGGAATCAGCCGCCCGATGATAACGTTCTCTTTCAGACCCAGCAGTTCGTCCTTCTTGCCTCGAACGGAGGCTTCCGTAAGAACGCGGGTGGTCTTTTGGAACGAAGCCGCCGAGAGGAAACTCTCGGTAGCAAGCGATGCCTCTGTAATTCCCAGAAGCACCCAGTCGGCGGTTGCCTCCACCCCCTCTTGGTTACGGACGCGGGTGTTTTCGTCTTCAAAGACGAACTTATCCACAATCTGACCAGGTAGGAAGCGGCTGTTTCCGGGGTTGCGAACCTTGCGCTTGCGTAGCATCTGGCGCACGATAACTTCGATATGTTTGTCGTTAATGTCTACGCCTGCATGGCTCTTATACACGCTCTGAATCTCTCGGACGAGGTACTCTTGAATACCGCGAACACCTTTGAGTTCCAGCACTTTCTGTGGGTCGAGAGGTCCTTCGGTTAGGCTGTCTCCGGGAGATACTTCCTGCTCCTCTTCCACCTCTAGGTCTCCACGGTAAGGTACGAGGTAGGAGCGGCGCAGATTGATATGGCGTGTCGCCGTCTTCAGGATTTTGCGGAGGTCGGTATCTTTGATATGCTCACCGACTTTAACGATAGGCTCACCCGTATCGTCTAGGATGTCCTCTGCCGCGATAGCATCGGTTCCTAGTCCGGTAGTTCCGTGTGATTCGTTCAGTTCTACCGGCGAGTGAATGACGACGTTTCTAAGCCCTTTGGTCTCGATATTCGCCACGATGCCCGCGTGTTCGGTAATAATGGCTTGTCCTTTGGGCTTTCGCGCCTCGAACAGTTCCACAACACGAAGCAGACCGCTCACTTGGTCTTCCAACACCTTTAGAACGCTTTGGATAGAGCGAACGCGCTCACGCTCAGAGCCTTCTGCATCTCCGAAGTCGACAATTCCTTTTCGGATGTCGTCGTGCAGTTCGCGCAACGCTCTTTGCCGTCCATGTTTGACGTTGGCAACACCCGTTAGATATTTACCCGCAACGCCTCCCGTGTGGAAGGTACGCATGGTTAGCTGGGTTCCCGGCTCTCCAATGGACTGCGCCGCGATAATACCTACAGCGACCCCAATGTCTACCAACCTACCGGAAGCGAGGTCACGCCCATAACACTTAGCGCAGACCCCTTGTCGAAGTTCACAGGTAAGTACCGAGCGCACCTGTATCTTGAGCGACGAGGTAATGTCGTAGAGCGAGTCGGCGGCTTTGTTTTTGCGGTGCGAGTTTGCACGGCGTACATTCTGGTCGAGAAGTTTGACGGCATCGCTGTGCAGGATACCCGCGCCCTTCTCCAGTAGCACTTCCCCCGTATCTAGCGAGATGATGTTATCCAGCGCAATGCGGTAGTTATCAAGGTCACGCGATGCGGAGTCGCTGACCTCTTCCCCTCCGGGAACGAGTACTTCTCCCGTTATGGGGTTGCAGATGTCGTCGAGGGCATAGCGTCCTCTACAGCGTTCGCTCAGTTTTTCCAGAATGTCGCCCCCCTCAAGTATCTCCTGAATGGTGATACCGTGAGTGGTTTGACAGTCGTGGTCGCGAATGATAACATCTTGCGCTACGTCCACGAGACGGCGGGTTAGATACCCTGCGTCTGCGGTACGGAGGGCGGTGTCTGCCATTCCTTTTCGTGCGCCGTGTGTAGAGATAAAGAACTCTAGTACGTTCAAACCTTCATGGAAGTTGGACTTGATAGGAAGGTCTTCGATAAGGTTTCCGAAGGGGTTCGTCATCAAGCCGCGCATACCCGAAAGTTGGGTTATCTGCTTTTTGGAGCCACGTGCACCGCTATCCGTAATGATATAGATGGGGTTGTACTGGTTGATACCATCCATAATCGAGTCTGCCACGTTTTCGGAAGCCCGTAGCCACAGGTTAAGAACCCTGTCTTTACGTTCGGCAGGAGAGAGCAGTCCGCGGTTATACTGGACATTGATGCGCTTGACCTCTTTTTCTGCATCTGCAATAATCTCTTCGCGCTTACCGGGCAGAGCCATATCGGTCATGGCGATGGTGATACCAGCTTTCATGGCGTAACGGAAACCCATCTATTTCAGTTCGTCCAAGAACTTGATAGTGGTCTCTTTACCATGATGCTCGTACACATCTGAGATACACTCCGAAATCGCTTTTTTGGTCAGCGATCTATGCAGATACTTGGTGCTATACTTCAGGCGTTCGGGCAGTATCTGATTGAAGATAAGCCTTCCTGCGGTGGTGTACTTGGAGGGAATTGCGCCTCCCTCTGCGGTGCGATAGTGACCATCTTCGGCATCCTTGTTATAGCCGATGATTTTCATTTCGCGCTCCGTACCTTCCAGCATATCCGGACGGTGATTTACGCGCACTCGGACGGGCGTGTGTATCCCAATACGTCCGGTTTCGTAAGCCTGCATCGCCGCTTCGGGGTTACTGAATATCTCGTCTAACGGCTGTACCTCGTCGGGAAGCATGGTTAGGTAGTAGTTACCCAAAACAATGTCCTGCACGGGCGCAACAATGGGTCCGCCGTTTGCGGGGCTGAACAGGTTGTGCGAGGAGAGCATAAGAATACGCGCCTCTGCCTGTGCATACGCCGAGAGCGGAACGTGTACCGCCATCTGGTCGCCATCGAAGTCTGCATTAAAAGCGTGACAGACCAACGGGTGAATCTGAATGGCTTTTCCATCTACCAAAACGGGTTCAAACGCCTGAATACCCAAACGGTGTAGGGTCGGGGCGCGGTTTAGGAGTACGGGGTGCTCCCGAATCACCTCTTCCAGCGCGTCCCACACTTCAGGGCGCATCTTGTCTATCATGCGTTTGGCGGTCTTGATGTTACTGGTATAGCCGCGCTCTACAAGGGTCTTCATAACAAACGGCTTAAACAGTTCCAACGCCATCTCTTTGGGGAGACCGCACTGGTGTAGTTTGAGGTAAGGCCCTACCACGATAACCGAACGTCCAGAGTAGTCTACGCGCTTACCGAGTAGGTTTTTGCGGAAGCGTCCCTCTTTGCCTTTCAGCATATCGGAGAGCGACTTGAGAGCGCGGTTGTTCGACCCAACTACTGGGCGCGAACGCCGTCCGTTATCAATCAGCGCATCCACTGCCTCTTGCAGTAGTCGCTTTTCGTGGTTGACAATGGATTCGGGGGCGCGAATCTCGGTAATTTTCTTGAGTCGGTTGTTTCGGTTGATGATACGTCGGTAGAGATCGTTTAGGTCGGAGGTCGCAAAACGTCCGCCGTCCAGTTGCACCATGGGGCGAAGTTCGGGCGAGATAACAGGAACCGCGTCCATA
>OMJJ01000253.1 GCA_900299305.1 bacterium
AGATATTGAAGAGGGCGCGGATATTGTGATGGTGAAGCCAGGACTCGCCTATTTAGACATTTTGCGCGATTTTCGAGAACATTTAGATACCCCATTAGCAGTCTATAATGTATCCGGAGAGTACAGCATGATAAAAGCGGCAAGCGCAAACGGCTGGATAGACGAGGCGAGAGTGGTAGAAGAGACCCTAACCGCCTTCAAACGGGCAGGGGCAGATATTATTTTGACCTACCACGCTATTGACTTTGTACGCCAACAACGCTAAAATAGTGATAAGGGTTTTACGAAACTTCTGTTGCTTTTATTGTTCGGTTTTTACGACTATCTGCTACAAATATATAACTGTTTGTCATTTCCGTAGTATAATGATTTAGAGAGTGGTTTTTACAAACCCTCTAACAGTACTATACACCACAATAGAACCGCTGACTCCTTGCCAAAAGGAGTCAAGCGTATTATGCTGAATCGGGTGTTAGGTAAAATCGAGTGGGATTCGGAACCGTGTGACACACAACAGAGGAGAGACATCATGGTAGGAAGCACCATCGCAGATAGGTATCGCATCGACTCCCAACTAGGCGTAGGCGGTATGGGCGTAGTCTATAAGGCTTACGACGTGCGTCTACTGCGCGATGTTGCGCTAAAAGTGATTGCCCCTCACCTTATGGAGCAGGACAAAGCCGCCCAACGCTTTATGCGGGAAGCACAGGCTTTGGCAGGGCTAACCCATGCCAATATCGTCACCGTCTTCGATCAAGTAGAAGATAAGGAGTCGGGGCGCGTGTGTATCGTGATGGAGTTGTTGCAGGGGGCTTCTCTGCGCCAAGTTCTCCACAGCAAAAAACGTCCCTCCTTTACCGACCTCGCCATTCAACTCTGTAAAGCACTCGAAGCCGCGCACGGCAAAGGGATTCTGCACCGCGACATCAAGCCCGAAAATATCTTCGTAAGCGAAGATGGAACCGTAAAACTGATGGACTTTGGGTTGGCGCGTATCCTCGACTCTGGTTCCTCTAGCCAGTCGAGCGTAATTGTGGGAACCGCCTCCTACATGGCTCCCGAACAGATGAAAGGCGAGAAGCAGGACGGGCGCACCGACCTCTACGCGCTTGGCGTTGTTTTTTACGAGTACCTTACCGGTAGCCAACCCTTCGCCGCCGACAACCCCGGCGCAATTATGATGAAGCACCTCACCGAGACCCCCCCTCCCCCCAGTGCCAAATCCAAAGAGGTTCCCAAAGCGATAGATACTATCGTTATGCGCCTCCTCGAAAAAGACCCTGGCAACCGCTTCAAAAACGCTAAAGAGTTGCGGGAGGCAGTAAGCGACCCCGAACTCGCTCTTGCAACCGCGCCCCCTAGCAAAAAGGATGGCAAGAAATACCCCTCTGGGCAACACAAATCGGGTGATATTCCCACTACGGCAATCCCCATGACTACCCCTCACGCTCAGGCAAAGCCGTATCAAATCTATCCTGAAGTGATTACGTACAACAAAACGAAGCCAAAGTCCAATATCGGTGTCATACTACTTGCACTTATCATTTTGGGAGGTGGAGGGTACGCCGCATTTACCTTCTTTGGGAACCAGAAACCCACCCAAAAAACGACCTCTTCTGGTTCGGGTACAAAGTCGGGCAGTGGTAGTAGCAAATCGACAAGCCACAAAACCAAGAGCAGTTCGGATGAGGATGGTTCTAGTGGTAGTCAAAATAGCGGTAGTGGAAACAGCAGAAGCAACGGAGGCAGTTCACGCCCCACGTTTATCCGGGAAAAAGGGGTAGACCCTGGCATCACCCCCGACAAGTACACAGGTAGCACAAAAGACGGTGGAAAAACCAACGAACCCGCGACCCACGAGTCGGGAGGTGGTGGTGAAGAGGATATGAACCCCTCCGATACCGAAAAGAGCAAAGACTCCTCCGGCGGTTAGTACCCCCGTAGGAAGGAACCCCCATGCGGTACAACAAAAACCAGAATTCGGCGGAACCCACCCCAAACTACGTGGAGACCCTACTACGTCTGGGACACCTGCTGAACTCTAGTCTCGATTTACACCATGTCCTCGAAACTGCCATTGAGCAGGTTATCGGGTTTGTGGGGGCAGAGCGGGGCTTTATCCTACTGGTTAATAAGCGTGAGGGCAAAATATGGGGGGAAGCACTCCGCAATATCGACAAACACGCCCTAGAAGCCACCCTCAAAGGAACTTCCACTGCCAATAAAGCAGAGATTAGCCGCGGTATTGTAGAGGAGGTTCTGAAGAACCTAAAGCCCGTCCTCTCGCATAACGCAATGGAAGACCCCCGCTTCTCAGACCGTGCCAGCGTTCAACTCTCACACCTTCGTTCGGTGCTGTGTGTGCCTCTTATCGCTCAGGGTAAGTCGTTAGGCATTATCTACCTCGATAACCGAGTGCGTACTGGACTGTTCACCGAACAGCACCTCTCTATGCTCTCCGCATTTGCGAACCAAGCCAGTGTCGCCATAGAGAACGCACGCCTCTACGAAAACCTGCGCCACTCCCTCGAAGAGAAACTCAACCTACAAGACGCACTCCACAAACAAGAGACCACGCGCCTCGCTTTAGAAGAGGCAAGCCGCCTAAAATCTGACTTTATCGGCTTTGTGGCACACGAACTTAGAAACCCCCTCACCACTATTCGCGGCTATGTGCAGACCATGCTCCAAGATACCGAGCATACCCTCAGCGAAGAGATAAAAGAGGAGTTCTATAGTGCCATAGAAGCCGACTCAGACCGCCTTTTGGAGATGATAAACGACCTGCTCGATGTCTCTCGTTTGGAAGCAGGAAGACCTCTCTCTCTTAGCCGTCGTGCAGTGGATGTACGCGGGTTGCTAGATAGATTGGTACGGCGGCATCGGTTCTATAAGTACTTCTCCCCTAATCACGAACTAGTGGCAAACCTCTCCGATAACATTCCCCCCTCTATCTCGGCGGACGAGGATAAACTAAACCAAATCGTCTCGAACCTCCTTTCCAACGCGATAAAATACTCTCCCGACGGCGGTACGGTAGAGCTAACTGCCTACGTTATTAATGGGAATACGCTCTGTATCCGCGTGAGCGATAAGGGGGTAGGGATGACCGAAGAGCAGATGGGAAGGCTCTTCCGCCAGTACGAGCGCATCGAACGTAACTCCATCCAAAATATCCCCGGTACCGGTTTGGGGCTATACCTTGCCAAGCACCTTGTAGAACTGCACGGAGGAACCATTACCTGCCACAGTGCTGTAGGAGAGGGTAGCACCTTTACCATTCTACTGCCCATCTAAAAGGAGGGTACCCCTTCCATGACACACTCCCAACTCGCCCTAAACGGCGGCTCTAAAGCAAAGCAGACCCCCTACACCCGTGAAAAACGCTACGGTGCAGAGGAGCTGAAGGAACTGCAAGAGGCACTAGAGCAAGGCACTCTCTTCTACGCGCACGGCACAAAGGTCAAGCAACTCGAAGCCGAGTTCGCCGAGAAAAACGGAGTTCCCTACGCCGTTACCTGTACCAGCGGGACAGCAGGAATCCATGCGGCTCTCATTGCGGTAGGCATCTCTCCCAACGACGAAGTAATCACCTCTCCCATTACCGATATGGGAACCCTCTCTCCCATCCTCTATCAGGGGGCAGTGCCTATCTTCGCCGATTTGCACCCCCACACCTACACCCTCCTGCCCGAATCGGTAGAGGCTTGCATCACCTCCCGCACCAAAGCCATTATCGCCGTCAACCTTGCGGGGAACGCTTGCGACCTCGACGCGCTACGCGAAATCTGCGATAGGCACAAACTTTGGCTTATTGAGGACTGCGCCCAGACGTTCGGTTGCCGCTACAAGGGGCGACCTATCGGAACAACGGGCGACATCGGCTGTTTTAGTTTCAACGAGTTCAAGCACATCTCTTGCGGGGACGGCGGTATCACCATTACCCGTAACCCCGAACTCGCCGAACGCCTCCGCCTCAGCACCGACAAAGCCTACTCCCGCCGTCCCGATGTGCTAGAACGCCGCCCCATCTTTCTCGCCAATAACTACCGCATGACGGAACTGCAAGGGGCAGTAGCTCTCGCACAACTCCGCAAACTCGACTCCATCATTAGCCGCCGCCAAGCGTGGTGTAACGAACTTACCAAGCGGTTAAAAGGTCTACCCGGTCTCTGCCTTCCCGAAATCGCGGAGGGCGTAGAGCCTTCGTGGTGGTTCTACATTATGCGGGTAGACGAGGAGCGAATGGGGGTAGATACCGATACCTTTGCGAAGGCACTACAAGCGGAAGGCTTGCCTATCGGGGCGCACTACATTGGCAAATGCGTCTACGAATACCCCCTCTTCACCAACAAAAGCGCGTTTGACCACGCCCCTCACCCCTGCGATACCTACGACTACCATGCGGGGATGTGTCCCAACGCAGAAGCCATTCTAAACACCTGCCTCCTGCTAACCGTAAACGAGGCGTACACCCAAACCGACCTCGACGACACAGTGGAAGGCATTCGCAAAGTAGTATCTGCCTATACAGAATAACTCAAAGTGATAAGGTGATAAAACCCTCGAAAGGAGTAGCACCATGTTTCAATGCCGATGTAAGGGAAGCCTGTCTTTTATGACGGGAGTTGGGATATTGGCGATATGCGGAGTTCTCTCCTGCTCGCCTAAAATCTCGGTCTATGTACACGACAAAGAGGTACGGGAACCTTTTGAGAAGACCTTTACCGCGAAGGAAGTAGACTCGCTTAAAGTTACCGCTACCAATGGAGAGGTTCAGGTATCGCTTGCCCCCAAAGACAAAGAGGAGATAGGCATTGTTGCGGAAAAAGTAGTGCGTGGCGAAGCACCGGAAGCCGACTTGCGTAAATACCTCGCCAATATCCATGTCACCGCGAAACTGGTAGGACAAACCCTTGTGGTCGAGGGAAAGTGGGATGGCAAAGAGCCACAAGGGATTAGTGGCTATGTAAACTACCATATTACCGCGCCTGCCCGCCTCAAGTTCGACCTCACGGCTCAAAATGGGGAGGTGAAGGTAAAGGATATGGTTGGCGGGGGCAAGATAGCAACTACCAACGGGGACGTGGAGGTAAAAGGGACAAAAGGACTACAAGAGATTCATACTGCCAACGGGGGAATACACCTCTCTTCTATCACCAGCGAAGCCCCTCTTAGGCTCACTACAGACAACGGAAATATAGACACAAAAGCGTTAGACGTGCAAGAGGTAGTTGCACAGACAAATAACGGAGGCATACGGCTAGAGGGAAGGGCTACCTCACTTAACCTCACCTCTCAACAGGGCGAAATCGACGCAGTTCTATCCCCTCAAGCCGCCCTCAAGAACGCAAAGATACATTCGAGTAATGGGCATATCGGGCTTACTCTGCCCCCTCAGAGCAACGCCAACCTGAAAGCAACTACTGCGAACGGTTCGATTACGTTTGAAGAGCGGGGCAATAAGCAGAATCACGAGAGCCGCTTCGAGAAGGTGCTAGGTTCAGGCGGTGGCTTGATAGACCTAAAAACGGATAACGGCGAAATAGAGGTACGGCTAAAGTAGGTCGCGGGTATACTCCTCTCGTATGGGGTAGAAGATGTCGAGGGCGTAGGCGTTCTCGGTAAGGCTACGTGCGCTATGCGGGGTGTTTCCGGGAATCACGTAGGCATCCCCTGCCCGAATCACTCGCGCCTCCCCGTCGATAATTAGTTCAAACTCGCCCTCCAAGCCGGTTCCCGCCTGTTCGTGAGGGTGCTGGTGCGTGGGAACAAGCGCGTTTGCAAACGAGAAACGCACAAAAGACATCATCACGTGTTCGCCCCATATCGGCGTAATCGTAACGCCGGGAAATAGTTCTTTACTGGGACAGTTTTGGGGTTCGTAGAACGGCATTTAGTTCTCCTTTGTAGAGGGTAGTAGTGCTTCCATCATACGGTAGATTTCGGTAGAAGAGTTTTTGTCTAGCGCAGAGAGGCTTGGTGAGAGACACGCTCTCGCGTTTTTTATCGCATCGGGTAGTTTGGGGGCAAGGTGAGCATAGATACCCTCAAGGCTCTTTTCGTAGTCTGTCATGTACCTTTTGAGGTCATCTATCACCGCATTACAGTTATGGAACGCCCTATCGCTACGTACATAGTGCGCTAAAAACCACACCTCAAAGCAGGGGTTCGAGAGGCAGAGTTCCATATCCGCTCTCTGTTTTCGTATCAGTGCTTGCGCGTTTTGAATGTCCTTGCGAACGCTCTCCGCTACTTCTACATCAACGACGCACCAAGCTCTTGTGTAGGGAGTTACGTCCTCTTTTTTCCGCTGTTCTACTTTTGCCATTGCCTTCTTGACAAGAGAGACTACATCTCGCCCTGCTTTTAGTACGTGTACGTCGGCGTGAGGGTGTAACTCTTTGCTAAAGGCAACAAAGTAGTTGTACTCTGTCTCAACGCCGCCGTTCACAATCAAGAAGGTCGGCTTAATCAAGCGAAGTTTCTTTCGTGCCTCTTGAAAGCGGTATCGGTTCTGGCGCATACTTGCCTCCTCCTACCTCATTCTCGGCTCTGCGAAAGTTCTTCCCACAAAAGGGACTCCCCCATACTCCCCAGCGAGATAGTGGCGCACAAACATCTCAGTACTACGTCCCGGTCTATCATCCTCAATATCGTTGAGTGAGTATAAGTTTGTCTCGCTCTCTCTATCTTTTTCTGCTATCCATATCTGATCGCGGCGTAGTCGGCTAGGACGCATGAGGTTGGTGTCGTGGGTGGTTATAAGCAGTTGCGCCCCCTTTGTGTTTATGTCGGGGTGTTGAAAAAATTCGAGGAGGCTACGAGTGATGTGAGGGTGCAAATGGGCATCAAACTCGTCGATACAGACAATATATCCCCGTTTCAACGCGATATAGATATAACCCAACATATCAAAAAGGCGATGTGTACCATCCGACTCCTCATTCCAGTCAAACCAGATGGAGTTACCTTCCGAATAGTGTAGTGTTTTCATGTTTTGCTCTTCCAGTTTTATATCTTCGATACCTAGGTCTGCATCTTTTAAGGCAGACAGTACAAACTGCTTCATTTCTGGTGTAGCAAGACAGTTTATGAGTGTAAAGGTCTCTAAAAGAGGAGTGTCTAGTGTAATGAAGAGGATACTACCAAACCCAAGATAGAGAGGCTGTACCCCTTCTATGTTCTCTCGTGCGCCAGTAGAGAGGGCAAGGCTGTTCGGGCGTGTGCGTTCTTTCAAAAGAGATTGAAACTTTGCTAAGTCGGCATAACAAGCAAAGGTCTCGACTTCTGCATCGTAGTAGCGTTCCAACCACTTTTTTTCTGCTTGCCGCGGCTTTTTCACATAGAGCCACTCCTCTTCCACCCTCTCGGACGTAACCGCAAAGCCATAGCGATACTCTACCCTCTCTATACAGAGCCGTATTTCAAAATAGGAAGGCTGGCTGCTACCCTCCGTATTCAACCTAAAGGGGTGGGCAATGTCAATCGTATCGCCGATGTTCATTTTTGTAGCCGATTGAAGTACGAGCCGCTTCATAGAAGAGAGTGCTTGTATCAAGTTACTCTTTCCCGAAGCGTTGGCTCCAAACACCGCTATCGCTTTCAAAATACGCGGCTTCTCTCCAAAGGTGTTTTCGGAGTTATGGCGGTCTCGGCTGGCTACAAAGTTAATGGTTTGGCGGTTGTAAAAAGAGCGAAAGTTAGCGACGCTGAACTCTAAGAGCATAGCGATACCCTCCGTAAAGATGGATTTCATGCAAGTTTTCTGCACAAAATAGCATTACATCTCTATAGTATCGGATAACAGGGCAGTTTTGTTCGTATTTTCTGCAAATTTTATAAAATAAAACTCCTCATGCCCAAAGACACGAGGAGTGTAAACTTTCACTGCACAAGGCTTCTACACAAGGCAGAGTTGGTACGCCTCTTTGAGGGAGTTCATGGGGGTACGGCGCGGAATGAACTCGTGGGCGAAGTAGCCTTTGAAGCCGGTATCCGCGATAGCACGGGCGATTTTTTTGTAGTTTAGCTCTTGCGAGTCGTCGATTTCGGCGCGTCCGGGTACGCCTCCTGTGTGGTAGTGGGCGATATAGTCCTTATTACGCTGAATGGTGTCGATGACATCTCCCTCCATTATCTGCATATGGTAGATGTCGTAGAGGAGTTTGAAGCGTGGTGAACCCACCTCTTTGGCAAGTTCTACGCCCCAACTGGTATGGTCGCACTGATAGTCCTTGTGGTCGCGCTTGCTGTTCAGCAGTTCCATAATGACGGTAACGCCCAACTCTTCGGCGAGTTTGGTGATGCGCTTTAGACCCGCCGCGCAGTTCACAATACCGTCCTTATCCGAAAGCCCCCGCCGATTACCAGAGAAGACAATCATATTGGGGATGTTTGCCGCTTTTACAAGGGGGAGTAGCCGCTCCGACTCTTTTACAAGTTTGTCGTGGTCGGCGATGCGGTTCCAACCGTCTCCGATACCGCTAGGTCCCATTGCTACGGCACAAGCAAGCCCACCTTTTTGTACCACCTCCCACTCCTTTTCTGTAAGGAGTTCCACCGACTGAATCCCCATCGCTTTAGCGTTGGCGGTCAGCTCTTCGAGGGGGAGGTTGTAGCACCACTTACATACCGACTGGTTTAGCCGCCCTTCTGCGGGGGCAACCCCTGCCGCCGAATCGGATTCTGAGAAGGCGGTGGCAGTAGTGGCAAGCACGGCTCCAAGAGCCGTTACCGCAGTGCGGCGTGTTATGGGAGTGTTCATGTTGTTTTCTCTCCTCTTCCCTAGAGTAGTTGATAGTAGTTGGCTTTTAGTTGCTCTTACTGTTGCTATTTACCACGTCTACCAGACTTTTGGCAGAGGCGTGGTCACGGATATTATTGATTTCCCACCAGTTGATGTCTAGCACCTGAGTAACGCGCCCTGCTGTGGTAACGTTGCCCTTAACTACAAAGACAATACTCTCGTTTTCGTGTGCACGGCTCCAGTGATAGAAGCGGGAACGCCCCTCCGGTGTGAGGTTTAGGCGAACCGTATACATCTCGTCTGCCAAGCCGTTGGCGGGTTGGGTAATGAGTTCTGCGGAGGAGAAGCACTTGGTGGTAAGAAGCACAGGGCAAGCACGAATAAGTAGGTCTCCAGCTACTACCTTACCATGCTCTACTGACCCTGCCGCCGAAGAGCCGGAACCTGCGCCTGTATCCTCTTCCGCCGCATCTTTTGCCTTTTTCTTCTCTTCATACTTCGTCAGCAGTTCGCCGAGTGTGGAGGGTTTACCGGTCTGCCCTTCTATCTCTATGGGCATATCTGCCGTTACCAACGAGTCGGCGTTGGGCTTTTGTTGGTAGCGTGCAATACCCGCTTTGAGGTAGGGAATCAGCATCGCATCGCCTACCTTACCGTCTACATTCTGCGCCCCGCGAATAATCTCCTCTATATGCGAGTCGAACAGTTTGCTTGCGTTAGGCGGAAAGCAGTAGTCAGAACCGGTTCCTGTGAGTTCTACGCGAGTCGTTTTGTTGGACTGAACCACCTTAAAGAAGTTATGTTCGTAGTCGCCCCGATGGTCTAAAACCCCGATAACGGTAAGGTTGGCGGCATCGTAGGTAAGGGGTTCCCATGTCTGCTGTAACAAGAAGTGGTCGCGTACTTTGCCTACCACAAACCAGACCACAAACACGGATAGAGTAACGAAAAGTAACGCACGAGTCCCACGCTCCCGCATCAGTACCACCCGTTCGGCGGCTTGGTACTCTGGGGTAACTTCGTTGGTAAAAAGGGGCATGATGTTTCCTTTATAGAATCTCTTTGAGGGCGGCAAGGAGTAGCGTTACGTTACGGTGCGTTGCAGAAGCCCCCATAGTACCTATACGCCATATTTTGCCCTTTAAGTCACCCAAGCCCCCGCCTATTTCTAGCCCATACTGCTCTAAAAGCCGTTTTCTTACCGCAACTTCGTCCGTTACGCTTTCGGGGATATGGATGGAGTTGAGTTGGGGAAGGCGGTAGCCCTCCTGCGCGAAGGGGCGAATACCCAACTCCGCCAGTCCTTCCATAAGGTAGGCACTCACCTCCCGATGACGGGCATACCGCGCCTCTAAGCCTTCCTCCATAACCTCTTGGAGAGCCTCTTGTAGAGCAAAGAGCATATTAACGGGGACAGTGTGGTGGTAGGCGTGAGGCGCATCATAGTAGGCGCGTAGCAGTTTCCAGTCCAGATACCAGTTTGCAACGGGCGATTTTCGGTTGTTTGCGACCTCCCATGCCCTCTCGGAGATGGTAAGGGGAGAGAGACCGGGAGGCGCACCCACACACTTTTGTGTACCAGAGTAGGCGGCATCTACCCCAGAACTATCGACATCGACGGGGATACCACCGAGTGACGTTACCATGTCGGCGAGGAAGACCGCACCGTGTGTGTGTGCCACCTCGGCAATCCCTGCAAGCGGGGTCGCGACTCCGGTAGAGGTCTCAGCATGAACACAGGCGACGAGTTTGACCTGCCCTAGTTTCGAGAGTACCTCAGAGAACATCTCTGGCTCCAGAATACGCCCCCATTCGCCATTGATAACTGTTACCTCTGCCCCTAAGCGGCGAGAGATTTCGACGAGGCGTAGCCCAAAGAAGCCGTTCACCCCGATAACCACTCTATCCCCTGCCTCGATAAGATTGACGAGACAGGCTTCCATTCCCGCCATACCCGTACCCGTGAGGGGAAAGGTGAAGTCGTTTTGAGTTCCGTAGAGGGTGCGTAGGTTGGTACGAATATCCTCTAAGAGCGTGAAGAGTTCGGGGTCTAGGTAGCCGATAGGTGCGCGTCCTAACGCTTCGAGTACGCGGGGCGTTACGCTACTAGGACCAGGTCCTAGCAGAATGCGAGGGGTTGGCAATGCCATTTTCAAAAACTCCTGTGTTACGAAATTAGTATCCCATGATATGCACTCGCCCTCATTCTGTCCTTGCAGGACATCTTTCCCCCAA
>OMJJ01000254.1 GCA_900299305.1 bacterium
ATTCCCAAAGCGAACTCCCTGTATCGCTCTATCAAGGTGTGCCTCGGCGCGGTGTTCTGGGTTATCGGGGTCGTAACCGTTGGGGTCATCCTCTACGCGGTAAGCAAAGCCGTTCTCCCAAGCAAACTGCGTATACGCAACGTTACGATATTCGTACTCCCACGCAAACCGATAGGCGGTGTCGTTGAGTAGCCTGCCACGTAGCGCGTGACGAAATACCGAACGCCCAAACGGTTTACGCCGAAAGACCAACACACTTCCGCCCTCTGCATCCTTCTCTACCGAAACCAACCACCTATTTTCGGGGTCGCCTCCCAAATACTCATTTAGCGGAGAGGGGGCTTCCAAAAAGCCACGTACCGCCGTCCCCTGCAACTGTTCACAAAACGTAACGGGGTCGGATACAGCACCTACTCCCTGCTTCAATAGCACAAAATCATAGGCGCGGTGAGCAGAGGAAGGGGACAACTGACGCGCCTCACCCTCCAGTACACGGTCTGCGGGATGAATATCCAAAAGGCTTTTCAGAAGGTCGGTTTGGAGAGTGGGATAGTTGCGCCCCATGAAGTTCTGTAGGTGCAGAGTATGGGATTTACGCTCGAAGTAGAGCGACTGCGGTGTATCCCAAACGTTTTCGGTATGGGTGGGTGCTGGGCTAGGAGGTGTGGCGGTAACGGTCATGGTTTTTATCCTCAAAAATCGCGTTCACCGTACTATTATCGGGTTTTTAAGCCCAATAACTCAGTAGTTTCTCTAGGGTATGCAGAGCGAGGCTTGAATAGGTTCCGTAAGAATACGGTGTTTTCGCTGTTTCGGTAGAGTTTACAGGTTTTGCACTCAAGGAGGGTAGGATTCGCCCGATAATCCTTTCCATTAGGAAGGGGTCTATTAACCACGATGCAGACACTTACAATGGAAGAAATCCAACTAGATGCCCTGAGAGAGGTGGGGAATATCGGCGCGGGACACGCCATGACTTCGCTTGCCACCATGCTGGATAAGCGGGTCGATATGTTCGTTCCTCGTGTCGGTGTGATTGGGCTAAACGAGTTTGTGAGCCTTGCAGGAGGGGCAGAAAACTGTAGTGCAGGTATCTATATGCACGTAGAGGGAGATGCGCCCGGTCATATCGCGTTCCTTATGCCCTACCATGCCGCTTGCCGTTTGGTAGATTCTCTGTTAGGCTACCCCGATGGAACCGTAACAGAGTTGGACGAGATGGGGGCGTCTGCCATTATGGAGGTAGGAAATATCCTTGCTTCCTCGTACCAGAACGCGCTTTCTGAAATGACAGGCTTAGATATGCTCTCCTCGCCCCCCGCCCTTGCAGTAGACATGACGGCTTCGATACTCTCTGCGATTGCCTCCGCGTTTATAGATATTCAAGAATCTATTCTGACTATCGTAACGCAGATAGATGGTTACTTAGGAAGTTTGGAAGGTTACTTTATCTATATCCCCGAGCCGGGGAGCCTAAACAGTATCTTAAATGCTCTTGGATTAGAATGTACGCTCTAATCATAGAAGGGGAGTGTGATGACGAACTCGATCATGGTTGGCATGGCGGAGGTCAAGATATGCCACACCCCAGAAGGTGTCTTAACTGCGCTAGGGCTAGGTTCTTGTATAGGAGTTTGTGCGCTAGACCCTGTGGCACACGTAACAGGCATGGCGCATATTGTACTACCTAAGAGTATGGGGGGAGACACAACACTCGGAAAATTTGCAGATACCGGCGTACCTCTCCTTTTACAAGAGATGGAAAAACGCGGTGCACGCTCTTCTCGTATACGCTTCGCACTGGTGGGAGGCGCACAACTGTTCTCTTTTCAAGGGGCAAACACCCGCCTAGATGTGGGAGTACGCAACATTCAGGCGGTGCAAGCAGAGTTGGCAGAAAGAAGACTGAATGTGGTTGCGGAAGATGTGGGGGGTAAATCGGGCAGAACCGTTTACCTGAATATGGAAGGGGTAGTGAGGGTGCGTGTGGTGGGACAAAACGAGTATGAGCTGGTTAATCTCGCCCAAAATAGTGAGCGAACGTTCCGCCCTCTCGCGAAGGTCGCCTAGCCCTCTGGTTTTATTGGGCAACGGTATGGAAGTAGTACTTTTAGATAAGAGCAAGGTGATAGTATGCCGAGAACATCGTTAGCAACACAACCACAGTACACAGAGACTCGTTTACGCCCCCGTTCCAGTGAGCCTCCCCAAAAGGAGGTTGTGAGTAAACTGGAGCCTATTACAATGGAAAAGGTGCTAGAAGGGATTCGTGATTTACCGGCACTCCCTAGTGTGATGGTAAAAGTACTCCGAGTCACGAGTAACGGCGAAAACGTCTCTCCGAGAGAGGTCGCGGCAATTATCGCCCAAGACCCAAACTTTTCGGCGCGTATGCTACGTATGGCGAACTCTGCCTACTATGGGTTGCCGCGTTCGGTATCCACACTCTCCGATGCGGTGCTAATGCTAGGCAACTGTTCGATACGTAACGTGGCAATGCTTGCCGCCTCTAGCGACACCCTAAACCAGAAAGTGGTGGGCTACGAACTGCGCCCTGGCGAGTTGTGGAGGCACTCGATAATGTGCGCTACCGCCTCTCAGCTACTCGCAGAACACTCTCTCTATAACGATAGAGAGGTCGCGTTTGTAGGGGGTCTCTTGCACGATGTAGGAAAAATAGTGTTGGGTTCCTACGTGGCAGAGCGGCTACCTATTATCCAAGCCTACTGTCTCAAGTACGGTAGTTCTTTTGTAGAGGCAGAGCGAGCCGTTATGGGCTTCGACCATGCAGAGGTTGGGGGGCGTATTGCGGCGCAGTGGAATCTTCCCTCTCCACTGGTTAATGCGATTACCTATCATCACAATCCTATACAGAATGGGAGTATCAATCCATTTATTGCTCTTATCTATTTGGGAAATAGGCTCTGCTTCTCTACCCCCAGTGAGGTATTAGACAGCCTTGCAGACGAGGGAAACGCGCAGTGTATGGAAGCACTTCGCTTAACACCGCAACATATCTCGAATGTGCTTCAACAACTCGGTGAGCAGATGGATAAAGTACCCCTCCTCACAATGGAGTAGCGTAATGCAAACAAAAACAACGTCTGCTACCACGAAAAAGAAGATAAGAGTTCTTGTAGTAGACGATTCCGCCCTGATGCGAAAAATGGTCTCGGAGATTCTGAACCAACAGCCGGATATAGAGGTCATAGAGACCGCCAAGGATGGAGAGGATGCGCTACAGAAAGCGCAACGCCACCGCCCCGACGTGATTACTCTGGATGTCGAGATGCCGCGTATGAGTGGGCTAGAGTTTCTATCCGCACTCATGCCCTCCCAGCCAACTCCTGTGGTTATGCTCTCTAGCCTAACTACAAAAGGGGCGGAGATAACCTTTCGCTGTTTGCAAAAAGGGGCAGTCGATTTCGTAGGGAAGCCCTCACAGTCGTCCGTATGCCTTAGCATTAAGGATGTATCTAATGAAATTGCCCACAAAGTACGTATGGCGAGCGTTGCGAAAATGCCGTATATCTCTGCCGAAGAGCCGCCCAAAACGGCACAAGCAGAGATAAAGCAGGAACCCCGAAAGAGCCATCAAGACCCTAAGATGGTGGTGGTGATAGCCTCCTCTACTGGGGGCCCCAATGCGCTCAACGGTTTTCTGCCCTACCTACCGCAGTCTTTGGATATTGCCTACTTACTGGTACAGCACCTACCCACAGGCTTTTCGCGGCTTTTTGCCAACCGCTTGAATAGTGCCTGTAGCCTAGAGGTACGCGAGGCAGAAGAGGGAGAGTCTCTACAGTCGGGGGTGGTACTAGTGGCTAAGGGGGGTAAGCACCTCGTACTGGATGCGGAGGGGCGCACTGCCTACAACAGTAACCCGCCGCTATGGGGGGTATGCCCCGCCGCCGATATGCTTATGCCCACCGTAGCACACTACTATCAAGAGAAGACTGTGGGGGTCGTACTAACAGGGATGGGGCGGGATGGTTCGTTAGGAGTCAAAGCCATTCATGCCAAAGGAGGCTACTGTATGGTTCAGGATGAAGCGTCCTGTGTGGTCTATGGTATGCCCAAATCGGCACTCGATACGGGGGGGGTAGATAAAGTGTACTCCATTACCGAAATGGCAACTGGGCTAATACGCCTGTACGAAGAGCGGGTACAAGGGGCAGTTGCTTCTACAGAAAGAACGTTACAAAAAGCAGGTTAGAAGGGTATCTAAACGATGGAATCAAGGCTTTTAGGGCAAGAGTGGAACAAAACACGCCTATCCACACCATTTAGTCTTAAAACAAAAAAAGAGGAAGCACCCTCCGATTCCCAAGACCACGACTCCGCAGACTACGCTTTTTTCAAAGAGGCTATCTATCGTAAAACAGGCATAGACCTCAACCTTTACAAACAGCAGCAGATGCAACGCCGCCTTTACAACATGGTAGAGCGGGCAGGAATGAAGACGTTTCGGGAGTACTTCGAGTTTATCAATCGAGATGAGAACGAGTTCTTTGCCTTCTTGGATAGAATGACCATCAACGTCTCCGAACTGTTTCGGAACCCAGAGAAGTGGCAAGAACTCAAAAACTATATCCTTACTCCCCTGCTCGCAGAGCGGGGTAGCCTTAGAATATGGAGTGCGGGCTGTTCGTATGGGGCAGAACCGTATACCCTTGCGGTTTTGCTCGACCAAATTAGTCCCGGCAGGAGACATATCCTACACGCTACCGACATAGACCGCAAAATTCTGGCGAAGGCAAAAGAGGGCTACTTCACCAGTGCCGATGTCAAGGGGGTAGAAGCACCTCTACTTAGCAAGTATTTTCTGACGGTGGATAGAGGGAAAGAGGCAGTAGTAAATCCCACTCTGCCCGCCTACCAAGTAAAACCCGAAATCCGAAGCCGTGTCCTGTTCCAACAGCATAACCTGCTCGCAGATAGGTTCGATAAAGAGTACGATTTGATTTGCTGTAGGAACGTCGTTATCTATTTTACAGACGAGGCAAAAGACCGCCTCTACCAGAAGTTCGTAGCATCGCTCAAGATAGGAGGGTACCTCTTTGTAGGAGGTACGGAGCGTATTCTGAACTATACGGAGTTAGGGCTAGATAGCCCCTATCCGTTCTTTTATCGGCGAATACGGTAAAGATAAGGGGGTGTTACCCTCTATCTTATCCTAAAAACGCCGAAAATAAGGGCAACTCGCCCTGTGCCCAAGGAAGGCAAGGCTGTTGAGGAGCGTTGTACCCAACAGTCATTGTATAAAAGGAACTCAGGAGAACAAAACATGGCAACGAGAGTATTAATTACGGATGATGCCCTTTTTATGCGTACCATGCTAAAAAACATCTTACTCCACAACGGTTATGAGGTAGTAGGAGAGGCGGCAAACGGACGTGAGTCGGTGGAGCTCTATCAAACGCTTCGCCCCGACGTAGTAACGATGGATATTACCATGCCAGAGATGGATGGCATTGCCGCCGTAAAAGAGATACGCAAAAAAGACCCTAGTGCCAAAATCATTATGTGTACTGCAATGGGACAAAAAAGCATGGTTTTGGAGGCGGTAGCCGCAGGAGCAAAAGACTTCTTGGTGAAACCCTTCAAGCCGGAAAAAGTTCTGGAAGCGGTACAAAAGCTAGCGAACTGAAAGGCAGGGATACCATGAAAGCGGAGTATATCAATCCGTTCGTGAGTGCTGCATTTCATGTTCTAAAGGCTCTTTTGGAGATAGAACCCAGTAAAGGCACTCTCAACATTCGCCGCGAACTCTGTACCTCACAGCAGTGCAACGCGATTATTGGGGTAACAGGGAAGATAGAAGGACAGGTTATCTATGGGATGAACCTTGTTACCGCCGATAGAATCGCCTCTCATATGCTGGGGCAACCTGTAAAAACCTTCGACCACCTTGCCGCAAGCGCAATTGGTGAGCTAGGGAACATGATTACAGGAAACGCAGGGGCAATGCTTGCGGAGGCGGGGTATCGTTGCGACATAACCCCCCCCTCGATTGTGCGGGGAACCAATGTAAAAATCAGCACGGTGTGTATTCCCGCGCTGGTCGTTCCCATTGAGATTCCGTATGGCACAATCGAAATCGCAGTCAGTTTACAAGAACGCTCATAACTTACAGGAGGTAGTACCGCATGGATGCGAACTCTATTAGTAACCTCAGTTCGGGCATTTTAGCCTCGATGAGTAACAACTTGGCGGTGGGTAGTCTTTTGCTAAAAAAGACCGCAAGCATGGAGAAAGAGATGGTACAAGAGCTCTTGCCTCCCCCCCCGCCCCATAACGGTAGTTTGGATATTCGCGCATAGAACGAAGCAAATGCACTTAGCCCTCCCATGTAAGACTAGGGGGAGGGCTATTGGTGTTGCTTGGGTTATCTATTTTAGCAACCCGACAATCCTATTTTTACGCACCCGCATCCCAATCCCAAACAGCACACACCACCCTACCGCCATTAGCCCCAATACGCAGTAAATAGGAAACTGCGGAGAGCGCACCAGCCCTACCGAACTCACGTAAAGAAGTAGGTTCCCCGACATCGTACCCAAGCCGATTACGCACTCGTGTAGCCCCCCATGCTCTCCTGCCGCCTCGCTATCTGCCAACGAGTAGAAGATAGAGGACTGATATAGTAGCCCCAAGCAGAGTCCGAAAACCGCCTGAGCCACTAGGAAAATAGGAAGGTTAGGGGCGAGTGTTATCGCGGTAAAACTAACCATCATAAGGAAGAACGTAGTGACCAAAATTCCCCAACGGTAGTGCCAGCCCGTCCAGTGCCTCAGTATCTCGAAGGAGAGGATACGAAACAGGAGCCAAAGGCTACACCAAACACTTGCCACCTCAAACGGAATGCCCAAACGAACCTGTAGGGCAGGATTAGAGGATATGACCACGTTCAATGCGACAAAGCCGAATGGATTCGCTATCCACCCCAACCAGCGATATGCTCTCTTTTCAGCAAGGGAGTGGGTTTTTTGTTCTTGTTCTAACTGTGCCGCCTCTGCTTGCTCCGAGAGAGATGCCTCTGTTGGAACACAAGGAAGGGGTTGTATAGGAAAAAGCCAGCGGAGCAGGACATAGTTGACTAGATAGAGCAAAGCAGGCAATAGTAGAAGCAACCTCAAACCTAGCCGCGCCATGAGTGGAGTAGCAAGCAAGAGGGAAGCCCAAGAGCCGAACGACCAGATGACGTTATAGTGAGAGAGCGTATGCCCCACCTGTCCCGCTGTCTGCCCCTGCACCAGCGCGGTTTCGATACCGGGCCACACAAGGGCTTGGCAAAACGCAAAGCCCACAAAGGTCAGAACGAACACCCCTTGCTTGTCACCAAAACCCCACCCCAGTACCGAAAACGCCATCGCTAGCAGAATACCCCACATCACGCCAGTACGCGAGTGTCGTCTGTGGGCTATCTTCCCACCAATGTAAGACGAGATAGCGATAGAAAAACCTACCAGTGCTTGCGATAGCCCAATCTGTCCTGTGCTCCAATGAAACCGCTCACGTGCAAAAAACGGCTCCCCATACAGGAAAACCGTTGCGGGAAACTGCTGAAGCAGGGTGAGCAACAGTAGCCCACCCCGCGAGGAAAAACTACGCATCCAAAGCGTCTTTCGGAAGCCCCATAGGAAGGGCTTTGGGACGCTCACAGGTACTCGCCATCTCATACAGAGTGCGAGTATCGGAAGAGATATGGAAGGCGTGCATCGCCTCTAGTACATGGTACGCCATCTCCCCGCTACAGCGGTGCGCTCTTCCCGACTGAATGGCGTAAGCGATGTCAGCAACACCGATACCACGACTGTTATCGGAAAACCCGTGCGAAAGCGGTATCTCCGTCCACTCGGATGCCCCCATACGCCCCACCGACACCTTGCCCCCAAACGTGTTGGGGTCGGGAACCAGTAACGAGCCTTCTGTGCCATAGATTTCGATGTAAGAGTGTTGATGTGACCACACATCGAAACTGGTGGTTATCGTCCCGATAGCCCCATTCGCGAAGTTCATAATACCAGAGACATGAGTGGGTACATCTACTTCGATTTTTGTGCCGTACTTGGGGGCACTGGTAATCGTGCGCTCTGGAAACGTTATCCGCGTAGACCCCATAACGCTCTGAATGGGTCCCATTAAGGAGACCAGAGCCGTTAGGTAGTAGGGTCCCATATCGAACATGGGGCCCCCACCGACTTTGTAGTAGAACTCTGGGTCGGGATGCCAACTCTCGTGACCATGACACAACATGAACGCCGTTGCCGCTATCGGTTCACCTATCCAACCATCATCTATCAGTTTACGGCAGGTCTGTAGCCCTCCTCCTAAAAAGGTGTCGGGGGCACAACCAACCCGTAATCCACGCTCTTTTGCAATCGAAAGTAGCTCTTGTCCCTGCTCTCGTGTTATCGAGAGGGGTTTCTCGACATGGACGTGCTTCCCTGCAAGCAAGGCGGCTTTGCATACGTCGTAGTGCGCGTTTGGGATGGTGAGGTTAATCACAATCTGTATCTCTGGGTCATCGAGTAGCTCTTGGGGCGTGAGGGCTTTCGGGATACCGTGTTCCTGTGCTTTTGCCTCTGCACGGCTCTTGTCGAGGTCGGCACAGGCGGCAATCTCTAACACTTGAAAAGTCTGTCCCGCCTTGAAATAGATTCCGCTGATGTTACCACACCCTATAATTCCCACTTTCACAGGGGAGAGAGCGTTGTTAGACATGAAAAGGCTCCTCCGTCTACACTCCTAGCGTTCGTAGGTAGTTGCGGCTAATGGTAGCGGCTTCGAGGGGGGTAAGCAGGGTACTATCCTGCTCCGAAACAATCCACTCCGCCCCCGTAGCAATGGCGGCGGCGTAGGCGGCTTTCAAATCGACCTCCCCGTTTCCGAGTTCGAGGAAGTTCGGGCGACGTTTACCCTCTGAATCCACTACTGCTCGCCCATCCTTAAAGTGGAAGTAGCCAGCGCGATTTGCGTGCTTCTCTATAAAACCGACCACATCCTGCTCTCCGTAGTAGAGCCAGAAGACATCCATATTAAACTTGACAAGGGCAGGGTCGGTCTCTTCTGCCAGTATCTCCATCCCGTTCACGCCTCCCAAATCCTCGAACTCCCAAGCGTGGTTGTGGTAGTTGAAAGCAAGCCCCTCATCGGAAAGGCGTTTCCCTATCTCATTAAAGAGTTTCGAGGAGTCTTTGTAGCCCTGTACGCTTTTGGTATCGGATACACCAGAACACATCAGGTTTTTGAGACCAATGGCTTTTGCATAAGCGATATGTGCGCCCACTTTATCGGGGTCGGCATAGTCTCCATACCCAAAGTGTGCGCCCGAAACTTTCAGGTTGTTCTCGGCAAGGAGTTGGCGAGAGGTCTCTTCTCCATAAGAGAGAAACATATTCCCCGCTTCGATGGCAGGAAACCCTGCGGTAGCCACTTCTTTGAGTACCCCCGCGATGTCAGTTTGGTTACGAGAACCAAAAACAATGAGTTGAATAGAGGCGGTAGGGGTCGCCATTGTTGTTACTCCTCCAAAAATGTGGTTTAGTTATCACCCTATACGGGCAACACAGTTCAGGGTACAGATACGACACAAGGGGAGGAGATACCTGCCAAGTAGCAAGCAGGAAAAGAACAAAGTTAAACAAAGGCTGTGAAGAGGTCAGAAAAACATAAAGGAGAGGGGGGAAATCCCCCTCTCCAATAGGTGCGCTGTGGATGTAATGCCCGAAACTACTGTCGTAGCAGGGAAAGAACTTGGTTCGGAGCCGAGTTCGCTTGCGCCAATACCGACTGTGCCGCCTGCTGAATTATCTGGTTTTTGCTGTAGCTGACGACTTCAGAAGCGACGTTGGTATCGCGAATTTGACTCTCGGACGCAGTTATGTTCTCTGCACTGGTTCCGAGTGAACGGACAACACTATCGAGCGTATGCCTTTGTACGGAACCCAAGTTTGCACGTAGACGAGAGACCTCCGTAATGGCTTCGTCTATGATTTGTAGCGCACTGGTGGCGCCTGTTCCACTGGTTACGTTAATGGTCGAGAGGTTTTGTCCAGAGATAACCGTCGACCCTAGCGCACTGGTACGTACATCCCCTAGGTTAGTTCGTACTATCTGCCCCGCATTTGCTCCAATTTGGAACTGTAGGTCGTTGTTGCTCACAATCGCAACAGTAGCGTTAGAAGTACTGGCGTTGTTGCCTTGCTCCGTAAGGAGAATGGAGTTACCAGTAGTATCCGTGATACGAAGTCCGCTATCCGATGCGGCACGCCCACCTACAAAGGTGGAGACGATAGTGGTAACAGCACCATTCAGTAACCCTGAAGCGGTAACGGTAACAGTAGCGTTGCTTCCTGTAACAACAGTACCCGATGTACCCACGATGAGGTTGGAGGTCTCTTGAATGTTGATACCGAAGTTACCGCCGTAGTTCTGCTGGCTAAGAACGATAGTACCCGAACCGTTTGCGGCACTGAAGTTCGCCGAAACGCCTGTTGTGGTAGCCGCGTTGTTGATTCTGTCGATAAGTGCTTGAACCGTATCTGCACCAGAGATTTGGATGGTTTGACCGTTGATAACGATACTTCCACCCGAACCTGTAGAACCACCAGCGACAGTCGCTATAGTAGCATTGACGCTGGTATAGGTAGCAGAACCCGTTGCCTGAGCGCGGGTTGCTGCATTGTTTACCGTAACGTTTACCGTACCGTTCTGAATGGTAACGCCGCCGAAGGTTCCCCCGAAGTTGATACCAGAGATAAGCGAGGTGTTGGTGGTTGCCGCGCTTACGCCGGAGGTTCCATCCAGTAGTTTCTTGCTTCCGTACTGGGTGTAAGAGGAGATACGGTCAATACTACCGAGAGCCGCTGTTACCTGGGACTGGTCGGCTTGTAGGGCGGTGTCGTCATTTACCCCTGTGTTGGAGGCGTGAACGGCGATTTGGCGAAGGCTTCGGAGAAGGGTGTTGACTTCGGTAAGTCCGCCTTCTGCCGTTTTGAGGAGGTTACCGGCTTCTTGGCTGTTGGAGATGGCTTGGTTGATACCATCGACCTGAGCGCGAAGTGCTTCAGAGATTGTAAGACCGGTGGGGTCGTCTGCCGCACTGTTGATTCGCAAGCCGCTAGACAGTTTCTGAATACTGGAGCTAACGCTCGTAGATACTTTTTGAAGGTTGTTCAACACGCCTAGCGCGTTGATGTTGGTGTTAATACGCAGACCCATTTTGTTTTCCTCCGTGAAATACCCGTTGATACTGCTATAGAGTCTCTATAGGAGATCACCATCCGGCATCCTGCCGAGTCGGGTGTTGTGGTTCCTTCCGAACCGATGTGTTGTGAATTTGACTGCAATTCCGCACTCCGTAATGGCGGAATATCCTTAGGTCAAAACGATTTTCGGAGTGAAATCAGGTATTTATTAGGGTCAAGTTTCTAAAATTTAGGGTTTGGGGGCAGTTTTTTAGCAGAAAAGAGGGTAGAAAGGGCGTAGTAGGAGGTTTCGATGCTTAATGTAATCGAAAAACGAGGCTAAGGAATCACGAGGTGATTTTCGCCTATACCCACCAAGCCGGCGCGTCGCCCTATCAGTTCGCGCCCTTGTGGGGTGGTCAGCGCATTGTTTTCACGGCGATACTGCTCTGCCTCTTCGTTTAGGCGTTTGCTCTCTTGCTCTATGGCGTTGTTTTCACGGGTTAATGCCCGTGATTCCATATAGGGGCGCGAAGAGACATAAAAGCCTCCCAAAAGAAGGAGACCAATAGCGACCCGTTTTGGAAGACGGGAGCGGCGTTGGGGTGGTTTTTGGTTTTGCGAAGGGTTG